>CAZTDA010000376.1:0-2865 GCA_964612155.1 uncultured Eubacteriales bacterium
TTACCTCATTCTCTGTATCATCGGTCTACGTACATGGACAACAATCAAAAACGCTCAAAAAATCAAAGCCGAACTGGAGGCGCTGCCTTCTAAAATCGAGGGTGTCATCACGTTGAAAGTATTTGTTTCGACTCTGCCGTCCGGCAACCGCGCCGTGGTGTTAAACAGCTTGTTCACCGACGAAGACGCATTGAAAAATTATGTTGTCCATCCGGAACACGTTCGCGTCGGCACTCTCGTCAGAGCATCTTTCACCGACCGCGCCTGCGCCGATTATATTGAATAAAAAGATATTGATAACACGAAAATGTATGGGCGATATCGGGCACGGCCCGACGGCAACGGCCCGCTGTGTTCGCCCGCCGAGATATTAATTGTTATTCCGCGGGCGAACGCAGTTCGCCCCTACATAAAAATAAAAGGGGCGGTAAATAACCACCCCTGTTTATATAAGTTGTGCTGTTAAAATGTTCCATGTGGAACATGATTAGCGCCTTGTTTACAACTTCAAATCCGCAATTTGCTTTCTCAAAAAGTCCACCGCAATCTTGATGTCCTTCTCCGGCGAAGCACCGGCTTCGCGTTCTACCGTGAGGAAACCGTTGTAGCCGGACGCCTTTAACGCGGGCAGGTACTTTTCGAAATGCACATCGCCGGTACCGAGCACGACTTCGCGGAAATATTCGGGTCGCTCGCCCATCTCCTCGTGCTTGACCAAGCCGTAAATGATCTCCGGGTCTTCTTTTTTCAACAGAATGCCGTCCTTGGCGTGGGTGTGAACGGAAATCGGCCCGAGAATCTTTGCGGCTTCTACGCTGTCTTCGCCGATGACCATGGCCAGATTTGCGGGGTCGAGGTTGACCGCAACACCCTTAACACCGAGTTCATGAATAAAACGCGCAAGGGTTGCGGCGGGCTCGGGTCCGGTCTCCACGGCAAAGAAAGCGCCGCACTTTTCGGCGTATTCGCCCAGCTTGTAGCAGGCGCGATGCATAATGTCATAACGGGGATTGCTGCGATCGGCGGGAATCACGCCGATATGCGTGGTCACGACCTTGCAGTCGAGTTCAAGTGCCATATCGATAATGCGTTTGGAACGTTCGATGCGATCCTCGTTTTCGTCCTCGTGCATAAAACCGTGACCGCCGAAGTCGCCGCACAGCGCCGAAAAGACCAACCCGTTGGAGCGGACATAATCAAGCGCCTCACGCTGCTGTTTAACACTGAGATTCGTCGGGCTGAACGCGCCGGTCGTGGCATAGGCCTGAATGCCGTCTGCACCAACAGCGGCGGCTTTTTTAACGCCTTCTTCAAAACCAACCCGAAATGAATCGACGATAACACCGATTTTCATAATGACCTTCCTTTCGCAGACAGAGATGATTCTTTATTTTAAAATGGGGAATATGACTGCTTCTATCGAAAGACGGTTCAGTTTATCATTCAGTTCCGCTTTGGTAAAAGTCCCAACGATATAGCCGACCGCGCCGTTCTCAGCGAAAACACGGCGGAGTTCGCCCAACTGTGCAAGCTGTTTGACATCGGTTTCTTTGACTTTTAAAAGGAACTCATATTGGCTGTCATCCTCGGAGAATTGCGTGGTGTCTTCCCAGAAAATATTGCGTGGACTTTGTTTTTCACGTGCGCAGTCGATGATATCCGAAAGCACCGCGCTTGCGGTCGGGAATTTTCCCGCGCCTTTGCCGTAAAACATCACATCACCGGTGGCGTCGCCGTCGACGATGATTCCGTTAAAGACATCGCTGACGGAAGACAATTGGTTGGAATTGTCCACGATCATCGGCTGGACGCAGGCGCTCACGCCGTCGCCGACCGGTTTGGCTCTGCCGATCAGTTTCATGCTGCCGCCGCACGCACGTGCCAGTTTGATATCGTCGAGGGTGATTTGGCGAATGCCTGTAGTGGGAATGACATCTGGGTGAGGATGCTTTTTAAAGCAAAGCCCGCTCAAGATTGAAATTTTACGCGCACAGTCGTGGCCGTCCACGTCCGCCGAAGGATTGAGTTCCGCATACCCTAAGCGTTTTGCCATCTCAAGAGCATCTTCAAAGCTCATGTTGTCGGATTCCATCTTGGTCAATATAAAATTGGTGGTTCCGTTTAAAATGCCGTAAACACTGATAAATTGATTGGACGCAAGGCATTGATTAATCGGTTTTAACAGCGGAATTCCTCCGCCGACACTGGCCTCGAATTTCAACATCGCGCCGGATTGTTTGGCATATCCCAGCAGTTCGGTGCCTCGGGTGGCGATCAGCTCCTTATTGGAGGTGACAACACATTTTCCGACTTTTAAACAACGCGAAACAAATTCATAAGCCGCGCCGGTTCCGCCGATGGTCTCGACGACGACCGATACCTCCGGATCATTTTCAATGATCGAAAAATCCTTGATGAAAAGGTCGGTGTACTCCAAACCGGTGAAATCCTTGATGTCCAAAACGTATTTCAGGCACATGGATTCACCGACCGCCATTTCTATTTTGTCGCGGTTGCGCATGAACAGCTGTGCCGCTCCCGAACCGACTACGCCGTGACCCATGATTGCAAATTTCACCATAACAACCTTCCTTTCGCGAGGCGTCCCAATTTAATATTTATAAACGTCCTCTTATTTTTAGCGAAATACGTGTTTAAACGCATGTGAGAAACGCATGCGCATTTTACGCGTAGCCGCTTAATATGCGCCATTATAGCATATCCATAGTGCCTTGGCAAGTAAAGAGACCTTAAAAAAATTGATATTTCCGAATTAAAATTCGGTATTGCAAAAACGCAAATGTGATGATATAATAACTCTCGCGTCAGGCCTTTCGCCGGTGTGATGGAATTGGTAGACGTAGT
>CAZTDA010000377.1:0-2854 GCA_964612155.1 uncultured Eubacteriales bacterium
CGATTTGCATTCCTTTGTATAGGGATAATCTCTCACAGTAATAATCGAGAAGCTGATCCGAATTCATATTAATACCAAATCCGATTCCTCTGCTGATGAAAAACGAGATATCCCCGATGCATTTTCCGATATGGACATTCTGCAAGTCGCATATGTAAAGCTGCGAACCGTCATAAAGCATGTTATCGGGATGGAAATCACCGTGACACGCATATTGGGGATCCTGATTGAGGATCGGACAGACGATATCGATATTTTGATAAATCTCATCGAGGATTTTCTCATCAAAACAGCTCTTGTGTTCACTCAACACAGCTTTCCATTCATTGTACGATTTTTCGGTGAAATCTCTATCTATTTCAGCTTTTTGAAATTGCAACCCCAAAGGCGACAGGTCATCGATGTTTAAACTGTTAAACTGCGCGCAGATATCCACAGCTTTCTTTTGAAGATCGATATCCCATTGACTATGAGCAATAGGCGGATAATACTCCATGACTAAAATGATTCCGTATTCATCGTGGATTTCGGAATAAATCATACTCGGGATATAGGATAGTTTTAATTTTCGGTTTAGTCTATAAAATGCCAATTCCTTCTTATAGGTTCAATATGCCCAGAATCTTTATGAAAGGATTCATGGGCGATCTTTACGACATATTTATGATTGCTGCTATTCGCAAGAAACAATTTTGCTCCGCTTGCTCCCACTGTAATCGGCTTGATTGAAACAGTCCCTTGAAAGATATCCTTTTTCAACAAATAATCAAAAGCATTTTGGATGTCCATGTTATATACCTCCGATCATTATCGTTATATCTTACCATAATTTTCAATAACGATCAAGTATCTATTTCGCATAAAGAAAAGCAGACTAATCAAAAAGAGAGCGGCGGCGATAATGATTAAAAATCTTCTGCTTTTTATGAAAAGGTCACTTAGGAAATCCGTTGTAATTAAACTCTATTCGTCAAACTTCATTCGTCAAGCTTCATGCGATACCCCGCATAACCTTTACCTAATAACGCCTGTAGATTTTCCGTTCTCTCCGAGACCTTTCCGGTGCCTCTCGTAGAGTCGATAATGGTTACAGCCGTTTTCGAAAAATCCGTAAATTCGATAAAAATCATCACATGGCTGCCCGGCAGTAATAACACATCCCCCGGCAAAAGCAAATCGGTTGAGTCCAGTTTTACAGCAAGGTCGGCGAGCGTTTTTGTAGATTGCTTTTTCGCAAGCCCCCAACAGACCGTGACCAACCCTGAGCAGTCCACACCCGTGCAGTCCCAGCCGGTTCCGTTATCCCGCGAGTCCGGCACATTCCCCGCATATTTGCCGTTTGCAATTGCCGTAATAAATCCCTCGACGGTGCAGCAGCCGCCCCAGTTATAAGGCATTCTCCGGTTTTCTTCGCCAACCTTCCACCAACCGCATTGAAATTTTTCGCTTTTATAACCGATATCCGGTGTATTCACCAATATGTGATTTCGGTCGTAACCGTGGAATAAATTCTTTTCGGAGGGAATCCAAAGCACATCGGCGAATTCCTTCGCGGTGCTGATCACCCCGTCTCTCCATGCCTGTTCGTTCATTTTTACCCCCGTGTTTATGGAATGGACTCATTTTATCACGGGTTGAAACAATTATCAAGAATCTGTCATTTCACTTTGATTGGTACATAATAACGAACTTTACCGTAATTCCACTCCTTCATTTGTTTCGAGTGCGGTCCGGCGAAATTATATAATAAATGGCGTTCGGTGCTTTCGTCCAACTCCAGATGTTCCTGACGCGCAAGCCACGCTTTTATTCCTTTGTAGACACGGCTGTACTCGCTATATTCCCAGCTGTCCGCAAGTGCGGATGAAAACAAACCACCGTCGAACGTGATGATCTTAAATCCGTCGGTATCAGATTCGGTCATCCAATCTTCAAGCATATATAACCAGATTTGTCCCTTGTTCGCGTCATCATAATACATAAAATCGCGCGGATTGATTTTATCGGCGATACGTTTTCCGAGCTTTCCCCACATGGCGTCGAAGCGTGCAAGAACGCTGTCGGGAGCCCAGTCACCGGCACCTTCTTGTAGCCCCGATGTCACCATGCGGCAAGGAGGCATCTCGACGATTAAAATATCCGGTTCCCGTTCCACTTTTTCGGCGACTTCCAGCAAGCGGTTGACGTCGGACGGGTTGCCCTCGTAATCCACGTTGACAAGCTGCGTCTCGATCTCTTTGGCCTTCTCATATAACAGCTTCACATCGGATTCCTTGGCGAAGTCGGATTGCTCAATCTGCTTGATAAAATCCAAAACAACCGCTTTCAGCTCGTGCAAAAGGGCGACCTCTTCGTCAATCGAATCCACCTTTTTGCTGAGAACCTCCAAAACCACCTCGGAGCCGGAGGTGTTGAATATCCGCTGGATATCCTTGATGCTGATATTCAATTTGCGTAAAACTAAAATCTGTTCCAGCCGTTTCATGGCGGCTTCATCATACAGCCGATAAGCGTAATCGTCGCTTCGGGTGCTGGTGAGCAACCCCATGTCCTCGTAGTAGCGGAGTGTTCGTGCGGAGATGTCGTATTTGTTCGACACTTCCCTGATCTTGATCAGATCGTTCATAAAAAGCCCTCCCGTTATTCATTTGAACACAGTGTAAACGATTCCCCAACGGCAGAGTCAAGGGGGGAGATCAAACAAGGCAAAAACATTTTCTATAAGCATACCATATTAAAATTACAATTGACAGAAAAAATAAAAGTGTTATACTGAAATTAAGCAGAAATCCCGAAACAATACGCAGCGGCAAAAGCCGGGATTTTTGCAACCCATAGCGTCAGGTTCACGATA
>CAZTDA010000378.1:0-2821 GCA_964612155.1 uncultured Eubacteriales bacterium
CTGCTGCTTTCCAGCCTGGACATTTCGAGAAGAAATCTGGCACTGCAAGGCCCGGAAATCTTTGATAAAGTCACGCGCTATTCCGTGTATGCGCGCGAGGAAATCAACGCCATCGGCGATTATTACGCCTATTCCAAAGAGCTCGTCAACGGAGACAGCATCTTTGATTTTGACACGACAAAACTCTCGGTGAATACCCTCGGAATCGGGCTCGCGGGCATCGAGGTCTATGACCTTTTGCGCGACGAATACGGCATTCAGATTGAATTTGGGGATTTAGGTAATATTCTCGCTTATATCTCGGTCGGCGACAAGCACAAAAATATCGAGCGCCTGATCAGTGCGCTCAGCGAGATTCGGCGCATCTATAAGTGTTCCAACAAGGATTTGCTCGACAGCGAATACATCAACCCGGTCGTGGCGATGTCCCCCCAGACCGCGTTCTATGCGGAAAAAGTCAGCTTGCCCATCGACGAATGCGTCGGCAGGGTCTGCACCGAATTTGTGATGTGTTATCCGCCGGGAATCCCGATTCTCGCTCCCGGTGAGCGCATCACCGACGAAATCATCTGTTATATCCGCTACTCCGGCGAAAAGGGCTGCCTGATCACAGGTCCGGAGAGCATGAACGCAAGCCGTTTAAACGTGCTGAAAGGAGAATAGAGGAATATGGACGATCTTTGGTACAGCGAATATCACGCCCCGACGGTTCGGTTTTCAATCAAAGTAAACTGCCAGCTTTATCACGAAAAAAGCGACTACCAGACCATTTCGGTGTTCGATTCGCCGGAGTTCGGACATTTTCTGACACTCGACGGCATTATGATGCTGACCGAACGCGACGAATTCATCTACCATGAGATGATCACCCATCCCGCGATGGCCGTGAATCCCCATATCAAAAACGTACTTGTCATCGGCGCGGGCGACGGCGGCGTGGCAAGAGAGCTGATCAAATACCGCCATATTGAACAAATTGACGTGGTGGAAATCGATGAGCGTGTCGTGGAGGTCTGTAAACAGTATCTGCCGAAAACCGCCTGCGGCTTCGACGACCCGCGTGTACACCTCTATTTTCAAGACGGTTTAAAATTCGTCCGACGTAAAGAAAATGCCTATGACTTAATCATCGTGGATTCCACAGACCCGTTCGGCCCGGGTGAAGTGTTGTTTACCAAGGAGTTTTACGGGAATTGTTATCATGCGCTGACCGAAAACGGTATTCTGGTCAATCAACACGAGAGCTCTTTTTATAAGGGAGACGCCAAGGAGATGCAGGCCGCGCACCGCTGCAACGCGCAGATTTTCCCGGTCAGCCGGCTGTATCAGGCGCACATCCCGACTTATCCCTCCGGTCATTGGCTGTTCGGCTTTTCTTCCAAAGGACTTGACCCCATTAAGGATTTTAAACCGGATTACTGGAACCGACTCGCGATTGCAACGCGTTATTATAACACGCCGCTGCATCTCGGAGCCCTTGCCCTGCCAAACTATATCAAGGAGCTGCTCGCCGATGGAAAATCATATGAATAAAAACGTGCAGACCTTTTTGACCTGTGATGCCGAGTATACAGAGGCGCAAGCCGTCTTATTCGGCGCACCGTTTGACGGCACAACCTCCTTTCGACCGGGCACGCGGTTCGGGCCGTCCGCCATCCGAAACGAGTCCTTCGGCATCGAGACCTATTCGCCTTACTGTGACAAAGATTTGACCGATTACAGCGTCTATGACGGCGGCGATTTGGAACTCCCGTTCGGCAACACCGAGCGCGTACTTCAACAGATTGAGGATTATACCGATCAACTGCTTACGGATCACAAGCGCTTTGTGATGCTCGGCGGCGAACATCTGGTCACCCTCGGCGCTCTGCGCGCGGTGGTCAAGCGTTATCCCGATTTGCATATCATCCATCTTGACGCCCACACCGATTTGCGTGACGAATACTTGGGTGAGAACTTGTCCCACTCCACGGTCATCCGGCAGGCATGGGAACTCGTCGGCGACAGAAAGATTCATCAGTTCGGTATCCGGAGCGGCGAAAAAAACGAGTTTGAATTCGCGCAAGCGCATACGAACTTACGCAAATTCGACCTTGCGGGCTTCGAACAGACGGTCGCCCAACTGAATAATCAACCGGTCTACTTCACGCTCGATTTAGATGTACTGGATTCCTCGGTCTTTTGCGGAACCGGTACCCCCGAAGCGGGCGGCGTGACGTTCAAGGAATTGATCGATGCGGTTTTACAATTGAATCGGCTGAACATCGTGGGCAGCGACATCGTCGAACTCTCACCGCACTACGACCAGAGCGGCGCATCCACCGCAGTCGCCTGCAAAATCACCAGAGAGATTTTATTACAACTTTTAAAATAATGGAGGGTACTATTGATGGGAAAATGTATGATTATCGGCTGCGGCGGCGTCGCAAGTGTCGCCATCCACAAGTGCTGCCAAAACAGCGCGGTCTTTGAGGAGATCATGATTGCCAGCCGCACCAAATCCAAGTGCGACGCGCTCAAGGCCAAGCTGGAGGGCACCACCAAAACCAAGATTCAAACCGCACAGGTGGACGCGGATCATGTTGACGAACTGGTGGCGCTGATTCAACAATTCAAACCGGATGTCGTGCTGAACCTCGCACTGCCCTATCAGGATTTGACCATCATGGACGCCTGCCTTGCAACCAAGACACATTATGTCGATACCGCCAACTACGAACCGCCCGAACTGGCTAAGTTTGAATATAAATGGCAGTGGGCATACCGGGAAAAATTCAACAAGGCCGGTATCTGCGCCCTGCTCGGCAGCGGCTTTGACCCG
>CAZTDA010000379.1:0-2817 GCA_964612155.1 uncultured Eubacteriales bacterium
CATTGTTAAGAATGTTATAGACGTTGATTTCGCCGGTGATGGTGGGGGTCACGCCCGCGATGTTGCGTGCGCTCAGCAGCACCTTTTCATTGACTTCCGGCATGACAAGCAGCGCCTTGTTTTTGAAACCGACTGCTGCAAGGATGTCAACCATGGTCTTGGTCTTGATCTCGTCGAGCACGATGTCGTCGATCACGATGATAGAGCCCTCGGCTGCCTTGGAAGAAAGCGCGGACTTCATCGCCAGACGCTTAAACTTTTTATTCAGTGAGAACCGATAATCGCGCGGCTTCGGGCCGAATGCGATACCGCCGTGTCTGAAATGCGGAGCGCGGGTGGAGCCCTGTCTGGCCCGGCCTGTGCCCTTTTGACGCCACGGCTTTTTGCCGCCGCCTCTGACTTCCGCACGGGTTTTGGTCGACTGGGTGCCCTGACGCTGGTTGGCCAAGTAATTGACCACAGCGGTGTGCATTGCGACGGTGTTGGGTGTGATGCCGAACACTGCATCGCAGAGTTCCATCTTGCCGACCGTTTCGCCCTTGATATTAATCACGTTTACTGTAGGCATTGTAGTTCCTCCTCCCGCGTTACGCCTTGACCGTGTCCTTGAGGAACACGACAGAGCCCTTGGGGCCCGGGATGGCGCCTTTAATCGCGATGAGATTGTTCTCGGTATCGATTTTAACAACCGAGAGATTTTGAATGGTAACCTGCTCGCCGCCGAGACGTCCGGGCATTTTCTTGCCCTTGACAACACGGGACGGATCGGTATTTGCGCCGTTGGAGCCGCCGTGTCTTGCGACCGGACCGGAACCGTGGGTCATCTTCAGACGAGAAAAATTCCATCTCTTGATAACGCCCGCGAAACCTTTGCCCTTGCTGACGCCGGTGACGTCACAGCGGTCGCCCTCTGCGAACACGTCTGCTTTAACGATGTCCCCGACATTGTATGTGGTGCAGTCCTCCAAGCGGAATTCTTTGATCACGCGTTTGGGCGAGACACCCGCTTTGGTGAACTGGCCTTTGTTTGGCTTGTTGATCAGCTTATCCTTGACGTCGCCGAAACCGAAAACGACGGATTCATATCCCTCGTTGGCGGTTGTCTTCTTGGCGATAACGGTGCAGGGTCCCGCCACAATCACAGTGACCGGAATGACCTTGCCGCTGCCGTCAAACAGCTGAGACATACCGAGTTTTTTTCCGATAATGCCTTTTTTCATTTAATTTTTTCTCCTTTTCAGGTTATTGGTTGGCTTTGGGCCAACATGACCTCGTCTATGATCGGATCAGAACTGATGCGATCAGATCTTGATCTCGATTTCGACGCCGGCGGGGAGCTCGAGGTTTTTCAAAGCTTCCAGGGTCTTGCCGGTGGGCTTGATCACATCGATCATGCGCTTGTGGGTTTTGAGTTCAAACTGCTCGCGGGAGTCCTTGTACTTATGGACGGCGCGCAGGATGGTGATGATCTCACGGTCTGTGGGCAGCGGAACGGGCCCGCTGACTTTTGCGCCGGTTCTGGTGACGGCCTCGACAATTTTCGCCGCGGATGCATCGACCAGAGAATGCTCATAACCCTTGATTCTGATTCTGACTTTTTCGCTGACTGCCACTATAATCGCCTCCTAAAAAATTTTGTGCGATCTGCTCAACTTGCACACCCTTCCGCGTGTTTCGCAAGGTTCCCGTTAAAATCGCCGGATTTTTTACTGAATGTATCCGGCGACGCCTTAACGCAATTGCGTATATGGTGTACCATTGATCTCGCCCGATTCAAGACCGGACATACTCCGCAGAAATTCCCCTGAGCGGTTTCAAGACGCTTTCGCATCTTTACGCCGGAAGCCGAAATTGGTTATTTCGACCGGCCACCTTCTGCATCTTCGCACGCTGTAAAACAGTCAAAACCTTTGCTTTTGGACAAAGGACACCCGTCCTTCAGACAGGCGCTCCGACAGTATATCATAAATAAAACCGCATTGCAAGCACTTTTTATAAGAAATTCTAATGTTTTTTCGCATGGTAATCTTTGCCGCAACAAATATTTTCCTCGGAAAAACGAACATTATTCTGCCCGAATTATGTATATATATTATAATGTATAAATCGACACAATGTAAGAGCAATATTGTTGCAAAAGATTCCCTCCTAGAGTGGCGGCGAGAGCGAGGTGTTATATTCGTTTTTTTATATTCATGACTGATACGATACATTATATCATATAAAAAATCAAAGAGGACAGCCGAAGCTGTCCTCTCGATTTTGTATAACCACCCCGTCATAAACATCTGCGATGTTTATGCCCCCCCTCCAAAGAGGGGAATTTACGGGGCTGTCATTGTACACTTTTCACATGCCAACCGTTAACTGATCTGTCACTTTGCTCTTTAAGTTTTACGCTTTGCCCTTTGATTTCTTTAACGCGCTGACTTTAATCGGCAGACCGAACAAATTGATAAACCCGGCGGCGTCGGCCTGATTGTAGACCTCGTCCTGCCCGAACGTAGCGGTCGCTTCATCATACAGCGAATACGGCGACTTGACACCCGCGTTGATCAAATTGCCCTTATAGAGTTTCAACTTGACCGTGCCGGTGACCGTCTGCTGTGTGGTTTCAACAAAAGCATCCAACGCCTCGCGCAGCGGCGTGAACCACTGACCGAAATAGACCAACTCGGCATATTTCGCTGCGATAAGTTCTTTATAGTGCAGTGTGTCCCTGTCAAGGCAGAGGGTTTCGAGTACCTTATGTGCACGGTATAAAATCGTGCCGCCGGGGGTCTCGTAGACGCCGCGTGACTTCATGCCGACCAGCCG
>CAZTDA010000380.1:0-2795 GCA_964612155.1 uncultured Eubacteriales bacterium
TAATTGCTTTACTATCAATCATGTTAATACCTTAAAACTATAAAATCGAGACCGTGTTACCGTTGGGGTCTTTTACAACGAGTTCCGTTCCGCCCCAATCCGCAACAGACGGAGGGTTCAGCGAAACACCCTTCCGTATTAAATCCTCATATGTTTTTTGATGATCGTCGCAGTCAAAAACCAGCGTGACCGTTCCGGTAATTGATTTTCCGCACTTGTTTTCGTCCCAAATCCAAAAGACGGGTTCATTTTCCTCATTACCGAATGCTACACCGTTATCATTCGGGTCATCATCCAATATTTTAAGCTCCAATATCTCTTTATAAAAGAGAATGAGTTGTTTAGGGTCTTTTGAAGAGATGTTCAGGCCTTGAAATTTCGTAATCATGTTGCTTGTCCTCCCGCTTTTTTTATCATACTATCATTACAAACACGACAATAGTGTGTCGTGTTTGATCTATGATAGAAAGAATTATTTCTTGCGGGAATATTGCTTTATAATTGCTCAACCATAAAGCCCCAAATTACGCCGAACCGGTCAATGAACTGCACACAAAGCGGGCTGTAGGCCAGTTCCTGCATCGGGTCGATTGTGATGCTGTCCGCTTTCAGAACCTCATAACAAGATAAAAGCGCGGCCTTGCTCTCGAACATCACAATCAGATGGACGGCGAAGTCGGTGGTTCGGTCTTTGTTGCCGAAGCGGTCGTTTAAAAACACCGTCTGACCGTAAATTTTTATCACGGCATGGGCGATTTGGTCGCTCACGGGTTGGGACGGATCATATTGGTGACTGTAAATCACGCTTTCGGCTTTTGTGCCGAACGCAGTTTCGTATAAGGCGATGGCCTGTTTGCAATCGCCGCAGAAGTGAAGGTGCGGTATTAACATGGTTGCTCCTCGGTTTTATTCCGTCACAGCGTTCAGGCAGAGAATGTTCCCTTCCGGGTCTGCTAAATAGGCGATTCGGTGTCCCCACGGGGCGGTGGTCGGCGGTGTCACAGCCGTTGCCCCGGCTTTGATCAGACGCTCATATGCGTCGTCCAGCTCTCGAAAAGTCGGGAAGTCAAAGCCGATATTGATCGTTTGATTAATCAATTCTGCAGACGGAATTTCGTCCTTGTTCCGTCTGTCAAGGTTAAAAGAAAACCCGTCTTCGGTTAGGAATTCTTTGTAACCCGCCGATTCGGAAATCAACTTTAAACCGATGACATCCCGATACCACTCCGTCATCATTTCGATGTCGGTTACCTTGAGAATGAAAAAACACAGTTTCATGGTTTGACCTTCTTTCTTTTCACATTTTTTAACGTTTTATGCTTTTACCCAGCATTTGCATCGCTCGATACGCGCACCGGCCGGGGTATCGCCGTGTTCGGGGTCGCAGGAATACTGCGTCAACAGTTGGCAGGGGATATCGGGGCACTGCCCGCAGTGGTCGAAGCCCTTATCCTGACAGCAAGCGGCAACGGGACATTTCCCGTGAAACGGGTTTCCGTTGGTCTCAATACAGCCGCCGCAGCCGTGTGATTGCTTGAATCCGCAGTCGGAGCAGTGCAGCCCGCACCGCGAATCGATGATACTTTTTATGCTCATTTGTTCCTCCGTATGTATATTACCAATCGGTAAAATAGTGTCCGACCAATTTACCGCAAGCGGTGCAGGTCTGATTCACGGCGTGTCCACCCGCTTCTCTTTCATCAATGGGGCCGAGATGGCTTTCAGCACCGCAGATGCGGCAGGTCATACAGCCGGAGTCCTGATTCCACTCATGCCCGATTTTTCCGCAGACGGCTTGTTTGAGTTCCGGCCATCTGATGGTGTTCAACAGTTCGAGCAAAAGGGCTTGATCGGTCATTTTTTTAACCGCTGCTTTTTTAACCTTGGTTTCCGGATCGGTTTTTGCAATCTCTGCCAAAACCGCCTGATTTTCGATCTTTTGAATGGCATCCATGCGGGATTCGTAGCGCTTATCGCTCTTTGCAACGGAGATATATGCGTTTTGGGCCACCTGTTTGTCGTCGAGCCGATCAGCGGCGCGTAAACGGACGTAGCCGTCGGCGCTGCTTTGGGCGATTTCTGTAAAAAACTTTTGTGCGGCTTTTTCGTCGGAGAGTTTCTCTGTGATTTTTAAGCCGATTCTCAAATCGGTCACAATTTTCGCCGCTTCGGTCAACAGGGTTTGATCGGTCAACTTTTTTAACACCCGCTCGTGCCAGTCGCTTCTCGATTGATCGGCAAGGACATCGAAATAGACGCGCTGCGCCGCTTTTCCATCGATCAGCTTTTCGGCAGCGTCAAAGCGCAGTTGGATGAATTCGGAGCGGGTCAGGGATAAAAAGACGTGTTGGGCAAAGGCGTGATCGTTGAGTTTGCAAGTCGCTTCAAACTTCACCCAATCACTTTTCGCATTTACCGCAATCTGTGCAAGCGTTTTTTGATCGGTGATCTTATCGAGCGCGTCTTCCCATATTCGACACGGATCGGAGACCTCCTTGGGATCGGCTGAAAGAATGAGCACAATGTCGCGCAGCACAGTTTGATCAGAAATTTTTTCAAGTGCGGCAGATTGGATGATGCCGTTTCTGCCCGATAAAACAAGCGCCGCCAGCACTTTTGCATCGTTCAACCGGGCAAGCGCAGCGTTATAAACAACTTCGCTTTTATCGTTTTGAACGATTTTTGCCAGCGTGACCGGATCGGTCACCTTGTTCACCGCCTCCTCCCGCACCGTTGCGTTTGAAGCGGTGAGCGCCGCCTGTTCCAATTTCTTTTGATCGGTCTGCTTCTCAATT
>CAZTDA010000381.1:0-2785 GCA_964612155.1 uncultured Eubacteriales bacterium
GGTTGATTATCCACTGCAATCCCCCCTGTCCGTTTTCCTGTTTATTTTATTATAAAAACAAATTGCTCCGCTGTCAATGTTCGGATTCGTCTTTAGGGTCTTATTCTTTCGGAATGCTTGCGCTTTATGATTGCGATTATTCGGAAACGCTTTTTGAATCATCCATCTGATGAGAGATAAACAGATAGGTACCGCCCGTTTCTTTTAGTGTCAGCACTTTATTGCCGTCACAATGAAAAGTATCGTTGTAATAAAGGTGAATGAGGTCTCCCTCATGTTCCCCTCGTGAAAAATTGATTTGCATTATATAATTCGTGTCTCCGTGTAAATTGTAATAAGTATCATATTTCTCGGAATATGAAAATTGTTCAAGCCCCAACCCGTTGGTCTTCGCAAGCTCAATGCCCATATTGGCCTTCAAAACCTCATCCATACCGGATTTCGTAATTTTCGTGCAGGGACACGGAAGTTCATCAATACCACACGTCCTGCCGCTTGCTTTGATGAAATCGGCGAGTTCATCCCCCTCCGCCCGATCCGTGACCATGATTCCGTTATAGAAAAGCTCGTATATGTTAATTTCTTCCGGCTTGCTGTAAAGCGAACTCAAAAATTGATTTCGGATATCGAAAGAATCGCGGTTAAAAAACGAATTTCCGTTAAAATACGCGAGTTCGTCTTCGGTCAGCTCGATGATTTCCGCTTCTCCCGTTTTCGAGGAAGTTGAGATCCCGCATCCTGTCCACAACACAAATACGCATGTTAAAACGAGAATATATACCACTATTTTTTTCATTTCTGTTCCTCCGGTCAGCCATATTCTATGAAAGTGATCGTCCATGTTCACACACTTCCATTATAATCCTATCGCCAATCGAATGCAATGTTTTGATTTTAATTTTTTAATCTATTATGTATAAACCAATCCTATAGATGATTGTTCGGTTTTCACTTTAACGCTGTTTATCTTCATCTCCTTTTTTCTCTTTCTTTTTTTCGGGTAGCAACAACGAGAGCAGCAGCCCGAACACCGCGCCGTAAAGAGTTGAAATGTACGGGTTTGAAGTGATGGCGCAGGTACCCGAGACGCAGCCCACAAAGTAGTAATACGCAAATCCACCCACGGCGCCGACAGCAGTTAATAAGAATTTCGACCAATGTTTTTTGAACATGAAAAACCCTCCTCCCAATTTGATTCAATTATAGATCTTCGCCCAAAAAACTGCCGTGACGGAGTCACAAAAAGGCCAAACAAGTAAAACACTTGTTCGGCCTTTTTAGATTTGTCGGTCTGTGATTACGAATTCAAGAGCTCTGCCCGCAGGTTTTTAATCTTTTGTTCAATCGTCTGGATCACCTTGATAAAGTCATCATCCGATTTGCCGGTCGGGTCGTCCAGCCCCCAGTCCTCGCGGCGTTTACTTGGCAGATAGGGGCACTGCACGTTGCAGCCCATGGTGACCACCACCTCCACCGGCGGAAGTTCGGCGAGCAGCTTTGAACGTTGGGTCAGTTCCATATCAATTCCATAAAGCTGTTTGACAAGCCGAACCGCAACAGGATTAATGCGATCTTTGACTTCTGTTCCGGCGGAATAACTCTCGAACACATCGGCGGCAAAATGCTTTCCGAGTGCCTCGGCGATCTGGCTTCGACAGGAGTTATGCACGCAGATAAAGGCGACTTTCGGCTTGATCATGTTTTAAACCATCCTCTCGTCCTATTGGCGATATTAACTAAAATCAACATCACCGGAACCTCGACCAAAACGCCGACGATGGTCGCAAGCGCGACAGGGCTTTGCGCGCCGAACAGCGTGATGGCCACCGCAACCGAGAGTTCAAAGAAATTGGACGCGCCGATCATCCCGGCAGGCGCAGCGATGTCATGCGGCAGTTTTATGGCCTTGCTTGCGAAATAGGCGATAAAGAAAATTAAAAACGTTTGAATGATCAGCGGAACCGCAATCAACAAGATATGTAACGGATTGTCCAAAATGACCTGTCCCTGAAACGAGAAAATAATCACAAGCGTCAGCAGCAAACCGATGATGGTGATGTTGCCGAACTTGGGGATAAAACGTTTTTCAAAGTGTTCGAGACCGCGCTTTTTAATGACTGCGGTGCGCGTGAGCATCCCGCCCGCCAGCGGAATCACGACGAACAGCACGACCGACAAAATCAAAGTATCCCACGGGATTTTCACTCCGCCGATGCCGAGTAAAAGCGCCACAATCGGTGTAAAAGCCACCAAAATGATCAAGTCGTTGGTTGCCACCTGCACCACCGTGTAAGCCGGATTCCCCTTGGTCAGATGGCTCCAGACAAATACCATGGCCGTACACGGCGCCGCACCCAGCAAGATCGCCCCGGCTAAATAGTCCTTTGCCAATTCTGCCGGAATGATGGATTTGAAGATCACAAAGAAAAACAGCCACGCGATGCCGAACATGGTAAAGGGCTTGATCAGCCAGTTTGTCACCCAAGTGACAAAAAGCCCCTTGGGGTTCTTGCCGACATTTCTTACACTTTGAAAATCGACTTTCAGCATCATCGGATAGATCATCAGCCAGATTAACACCGCAATGGGGATCGACACTTTGGCATATTCAAACCGCCCTAAAAATGCCGGAACCGAGGGCAGATACTTGCCGATCAGCACGCCTGCTGCCATGCATAAAATCACCCAAAGCGTCAGGTATTTTTCAAAAAATCCGATGCCCGCTTGTTTTTTAGTTTTCATATGTTCTTTTCGCTCCTCTTGCAACTTTTATGTCAGTTCGCTG
>CAZTDA010000382.1:0-2772 GCA_964612155.1 uncultured Eubacteriales bacterium
CGCCGCTTTCCAAAGTGGACGACTGGGTCAATACCACCTGCCCGAGCTGCGGCGGACCCGGAAAGCGTGAGACCGACACCATGCCCAACTGGGCGGGTTCTTCGTGGTACTTTATGCGCTACTGCGACCCGCACTGCGACACCGCTCCAGCTTCCAAAGAAGCGCTTGCATACTGGATGCCGGTCAACTGGTATAACGGCGGTATGGAACATGTCACCCTGCATCTGCTCTATTCGCGCTTCTGGGCGAAATTCTTATACGACATCGGCGTTTCACCTTGCAAAGAGCCGTATCTCAAGCGGACGGCGCATGCGATGATTTTGGCCGAGAACGGCGAAAAGATGTCAAAATCGCGCGGCAATGTCGTCAATCCCGACGACTATATCCGCGATTGCGGCACCGATGTGCTGCGGCTGTATATCATGTTTATCGGGGACTTTGAAAAAGACGCGGTCTGGTCGAATCAAGGCGTGCGCGGCTGTAAGCGCTTTATCGATCGGGTCTGGGGTTTTCAGGATATTTTGGTCGACGGCAAAATGCGTCCCGAGATGGAATTCGACTTCCACAACTGCCTGAAAAAGGTCACCGAGGACACCGAAAACCTGAAATTCAACACCGCGATTGCCGCGATGATGACACTGTCGAACACCATTTACGAAAAGGGGAGCATCACCAAAGAAGAACTCAAGTTCTTCCTCGCGATGCTGTGCCCCTTCGCGCCGCACATTTGCTGTGAACTGTGGGAGATGTACGGGTTCGGCGGACTGGCGGTCAACGCGCCGTGGCCGGTGTTTGACCCCGCAAAGTGCGTTGCGGACACCATCACCGTCGTCATTCAAATCAACGGAAAGCTGCGCGGCGATATTCAAGTTCCCGCCGACAGCGACAACACCGCAATTCTCGCCGCCGCCAAAGCCAACGATAAGATCGCCGCATTGCTCGAGGGAAAACAGATTGTCAAAGAAATCTGCGTGCCCGGTAAATTGGTGAATTTCGTCATTAAAATCTAACTGATCTTTGTAATCACAAAGAACTTATATCCCCCTGTTTGTGAGTAAGGATATCATCTATGATTAAACTGCTTGCAAAAATCTTCATCAAAGACAGCCAAGACACCTCGTCGGAGCGGGTACGCCGCTCCTACGGGGTGCTTTGCGGCGCTGTGGGAATTTTCTTTAACATCCTGCTTTTTGCGGGAAAATTTATCGCGGGCAGTATATCGGGTTCCATTGCAATCACTTCCGACGCGTTCAACAACCTCTCGGACGCCGGCTCCTCGGGTGTGACGCTGCTGGGATTCCGGCTGGCGGGTCAAAAACCCGATCATCAGCACCCGTTCGGACACGGCAGATTTGAATACATCTCCGGATTGATTGTGTCGATGGTCATTGTGGTGATGGGCTTTGAACTGCTGATGAGCTCGGTGAAAAAGCTGATCACCCCGGAGACGCCCGAGTTTTCGCTGCTTGCAGTCGGAGTTTTGATAATCTCCATCTGTGTCAAGATGTACATGGCTTTCTATTATCGCAGCTATTCCAAAAAGCTCAATTCATCCACGCTGTTTGCCGCGATGATCGATTCGCTTTCGGACTGCATCGCCACCTCGGTGGTTTTGATTACAACGTTGTTGACTAAATTTATCGATGTCAATCTTGACGGCATCGGCGGTATCCTCGTTGCCGGATTCATCCTTTACTCCGGTGTCCGCGCTATCATCGAAACCGTAAATCCGCTGCTCGGAGGGCCGCCCTCCCGCGAACTGGTCAAACATATCACCGATGTGGTGCTGTCGCATCAGCAGGTGACCGGGCTTCACGACCTAATCGTACACGATTACGGCCCCGGCAGATGCATGATCTCACTGCATGCCGAAGTCCCCGAAGAGGGCGATTTGCTGGCGCTGCACGATGTGGTTGACAACATTGAACACGATCTGCGCAACGAGCTCGGCTGTTTTGCGGTCATCCACATGGACCCGATCAGCCAGGATAACGAAAACGTAACCCGGTTGCGTGAGCAGGTGGAAGAAAAACTGAAAATAATGGGAGAAGGTATTACGACGCACGACTTTCGGATTGTGCGCGGCCCGACCCACACCAACGTGATTTTCGACGCGGTGATCCCGTATGAGTTGAAAATAAATGCCAAAGAAGCGCGCGAAAAGGTGACCGCGCTCGTTAAAACCATTGATAAAAATCTCAATGCCGTGGTCGATATCGATCGGCCTTATGCTTGCGAAGAAAGCAGCGAGATTCGATAAAGGGAAAGGATGAAAACCAATGCTTGACATCAGAAACCTGACCAAAACCTACGGGGATAAAAAGGCGGTCGACAATCTGTCGCTGCATATTTACCCGGGGGAAATCCACGGGTTTATCGGCCACAACGGCGCCGGAAAAACCACGACCATCAAGGCCTGCTGCGGAATTTTGGGTTTTGAGAGCGGTCAGATCTTTGTCGATGGAATTTCCGTCGCCGAAAAGCCGCTCGTATGCAAAAAGAAGATCGCTTACATCCCCGACAACCCCGACATGTATGAATTTATGCCGGCAATCAAGTACTTAAACTTTATCGCCGATGTGTTCGGCGTTCCCAAAAAGGAACGCGAGGAGTCGATTGAGAAATACGCCGACTTGTTAGAGCTGACCTCCGATCTGGCGCAGCCGATCAGCGCTTATTCCCACGGCATGAAGCAAAAGCTGGCCATTATGGCCGCCCTGGTACATAAGCCCAAGCTGATGCTGATGGATGAGCCGTTTGTCGGCCTCGACC
>CAZTDA010000383.1:0-2771 GCA_964612155.1 uncultured Eubacteriales bacterium
TTGAAAACTGCGACCTTGCGGCAATGGCCGAGTGGCGCGCTTCCATCTCCACCCAAGTGCAAAACCAGAAGATGGCTTTTGAGGCCGTGCGCGACTTGGTGATCTCCTCCGAAATGCCCGCATATCCGCTGCCCGATCCGCGCTCAATCAAAGGCAACTGCCGCGTTCGGCTGCCGCTTCGGGTCAACTGGGGCGGCTGGACCGATACCCCGCCCTACTGTTATGAAAACGGCGGCGCGGTATTGAATATGGCGGTCACAATTAACGGTAAATTGCCTGTGGCTGCAGTAGTCCGCAGGCATGAAAAACGCTGTATTACGCTGATGTGCGCCGACAGCGGCGAAAAAGCGGATTTTTACGAATTGGAATCGCTTCAGCGCTGCGACGATCCGCTCGACCCGTTTGCGCTGCACAAAGCCGTTTTATTATGCTGTCGAGTACTGCCCGTCTGCGGCGGCTCACTGCGCTCGCTTTTGGAGCGGTTCGGCGGCGGTTTTACGCTCTCCACCAAAGTCGAGGATATCCCGCGCGGTTCGGGACTCGGCACCAGCAGCATTTTAGCTGCGGCTTGTGTCAAAGCTGTCTACCGGTTTTTCGGCATCGAGGCGAGCGAACCTGCGATTTTTTCACGGGTTCTTTGCATTGAACAATTGATGAGCACGGGCGGCGGTTGGCAGGATCAGGTCGGCGGACTCGTCCCCGGTATTAAATTGGTGACTTCAAAACCCGGCGCACCGCAGGTGCTTGAGGTGGAACCGGTGGTGCTGACCGAGGAAAAAGCCGCGGAATTTGCCGAACGGTTTGCGTTGATTTACACCGGGGAGCGCCGACTGGCAAGATTTTTGCTGCGCGAGATCATGAGCAATTACCTTGACCGCGAACCCGAGGCACTCAAGGCGTTTCAACATGCCGATAAACTCTGCATGTCGATGCGGGATGCGCTTTTGCACGGCGATCTCGACGGGTTTGCCGTGCTGATGAATGCGGCGTGGGAGAGCCGTTTAAAACTCGATAAAAACACGACGGATAGCCGTATTGATGAGATTTTTGAAACCTGCGCACCCTATATTGACGGCAAATTTGTCTGTGGTGCAGGCGGCGGCGGATTTTTGGAGGTCTTGTTTAAAAAAGGCGCTTTAAAATCCGAATTGGCGCAGATATTAAATCAAAAATTCGGCGGTGATGTGCGGATTTACAACTGCGAATGCTATCTGGGCTCGCCGATTGTAAAATCCCGGCGGATCGGGCAAAAAGGACAGCGAATATGAGAGTTTTATTTGTCAACACCGTCTGCACCGGTGCAAGCACCGGCACCATCTGTGTGCAGCTTGCCAATATGGTAAACGCAAACAGCGGCGAATCCATAATCGCTTACGGTCGCGGCGAAGGCGTTTCTACGGTCAGATGCATGCGTATTGAAAAGCAAAGTGAGTTCTTTTCACACAGTTTATTTTCGCGGCTGACCGATCGGCAGGGCTTTTTTTCGACTTCTGCCACTCGAAATCTCTGTGATTTTATTCGTGAATACAACCCCGACATCGTCCATCTTCACAATCTGCACGGTTACTATTTAAATATAGAACTCCTGTTTCGGACGCTGGCGCAAATGAAAAAGCCGGTGATTATGACCCTGCACGACTGCTGGACGTTTACGGGGCGCTGTGCATACAACCGCGACTGCGAAAAATGGAAATCGGGTTGCGGACGCTGTCCGCGACTGAGCGCTTATCCCAAGGCGTGGATCGACCGAAGCGCTCGCAATTACGAGGACAAGAAGCGCATTTTTACGCTTTTGGAGGATATGACCGTCATTACTCCTTCCAAATGGCTGGCGGGACTTGCCCGGGAATCCTATTTGGGAAAATATCCGATCAAGGTCATTCCGAACGGGATTGATTTTTCGATTTTTAAGCCAACCGAAAACGATTTCAGAGTCAAAAACGGAATCAAAGAAAGCGAAAAAATAGCGCTCGGTGTAGCCAATTTCCATGATCCCAACAAGGGCTTTGACGATTTTTTGTCACTGGCAAAAGCCGTTTCGGAATGTAAATTTGTATTGGTCGGTTTGAGTGAGAAGCAAGTCAAATCCCTGCCGGAGGGGATTTTGGGATTGTGCCGCGTTAAAAATCCACAGGAACTGGCGAAAATCTATTCCGCCGCCGATGTGTTTGTCAACCCCACTTATGCCGATAATTTCCCGACGGTCAACCTCGAAGCGCTCGCATGCGGTGTGCCCGTTGTCACCTACGATGTCGGCGGCAGTGCCGAAGCCATTCAAAACGGCGACAAAACAAACACATGCGGAATCGCCGTTTCAACCGGAGACCGAAAAGCGCTTGCCGAAGCCGTTAAAAAATGCCTTGCCGACCCACCGTCACGGGAACGGTGTCAGCAGCAGGCAACCGCATACGATAAAAACGATCGGTTTGAAGATTATCTTCGCTTATATTCCGATTTGATAACGCGAGGAGCGACGATATGAGAGTGCTGTTTTATACCAACATCCCGACACCATACCGTTTGGACTTCTTCAATCTGCTCGGACAGAGCTTTGACCTGACTGTTGTGTTTACCCAACATCGCTCAAACAGCGTGGGCTGGGCTCAAGGCAACGAGGATATCCGCAATTTTAAGGCCGTTTTTTTAAGTGACACAATCATTTCACCAACGACTGTGTACAACACGGGCAAACAAGCAGACGGTCTACATACCTCCGAGAACAAGCTGAAAAGAATTTAAAGAATGAAATTGATGGCTGGGACCCGGAAAAA
>CAZTDA010000384.1:0-1774 GCA_964612155.1 uncultured Eubacteriales bacterium
TTCGTTCTCTCAAGAATGACGGTGTGCTGTACTTCCGGGACGGCAAGGCGTTCACACCGGCATTACTCGCTTCGATCTTGGCGACTGATATAGCGCTTGTCGAAAGAGCGCTTCAGGTGTTCAAAGAATTCGGGTTGATCGAGATACTTGATGACGGCGGGATTCTAATTCCCGAAGTTTGTGAGCTCGCGGGAAGCGAGTGTACAAGTGCCATCCGAATGCGCGAGCACAGAAAAAGGGGTAAAGCGTCACAATGTGACATCAGTGTTACAAACTGTGACAAATCTGTAACGCCAGAGAAAGAGTTAGAGCAATATAAAGATTTAGAGAGAGAGAATATACCCCCTATATCCCCCGCAGACGGGGGACAAGCTCCAGATCAAACGGAGCCAGTGCGGCCAGATGACCCGCCCTCGAACGAATCAAAGCCCCGGCGTCAAAAGGCCTCGACTTTATCAAAGGCGCAGAAAGCACGCTTCAACCGGTTTTGGGGGGCTTATCCACTCAAAGTGAGTATCGGTAGTGCTGAAAAAGCGTGGCTTTCGATCGAGCCGGATGACGCCCTCACCGATCGCATAATAAAAGCGATCGATCAAGCAAAGCAGCTTGATAGCCGTTTTAAAGATGATCGATTCACCCCGTACCCGTCGACGTGGTTAAATAACCGCGGATGGGAAAACGAATTAGGAGGTAATGGTAAAAATGGGACTTCAGGGAATGCAGGAAATTTTCGGGCAAGCACAGGATTCAAACAGGGACTTTAACCCTATTATGACTTCATCGGATGCAAAACGACGTGGTATAAAGTTCCGGGTACCGCCGCCCGAATCTGTTAACTGCCAGTTTTGCGGGGCGCTGCTTGATCATGTGGGTTATCTTTTTTCTGGCATTATCGGGTATTGGAACCTCACCCCTATACGTTGCACTTGTGCGCAGGCGTTGAAATATTGGGAAAGCTTTGACGCTGCGCAAAAGCAGGAAAAGCAAGAAAAAGAACTGGCCGAGGAGCGGGGCAAAGCCCGCGCCAGATATGAGCGGCTGGTACTGAACAGCGGGATAAAGAAGCGCTTTCAACAACGAACATTTGAGAATTTTACTGCTGATACTCCGGGGAGATTAAAGGCCTTTAAGTTGGCCAAAGGGTACGCAGACGCTTTTAACGAGATATCGAAGACCGGGCAGGGCTTGTATATTGAGGGTTCATGCGGGACGGGTAAAACACATCTCGCCGCGGCTATCGCCCTTCAGCTGATAAACCAAGGTATTCCGGTTATATTTAAAACCTCGATTGATCTACTCGGAGATATCAAGCGTACATACGACGAAAACGGCGGGAGCGGCGGGAGCGAAGAAGAGGTGCTTCAGGCCTACGGAGATGTGGAACTTCTTATCATTGACGATCTGGGCAAGGAAAAGTGTTCGGACTGGAGTATCAGCATTTTATACTCAATCATCAATGATCGATATGAGGCCATGCGGCCCACGATCATAACCACCAATTACGGGGACATGGATTTAATTCGGGCATTGACACCGAAAGGTTTTGATAGCTTAAAAGCACAGGCAATCATCAGCCGTTTAAAAGAGACATCAACCGCTCTGCCAATGTGTTGGCCGGATTGGCGGGAAAAGTGAGTTAAACGGATCCATTCAAGCGACAATACGGGGCAATCAACAATACGGAGGGAGTTCGAAGCCTTTTTAAACGAATATTGCCCCGGTCTGTCGGCGGCGCAGCGTTCGAACCTTTATTCACTGGTGGCCCAAATATCCC
>CAZTDA010000384.1:1784-2756 GCA_964612155.1 uncultured Eubacteriales bacterium
TCCCTACAGTCGAGGGCGATTGAAATCAATTCGCAATTGGACTTCTTGCGGACTATAGCCGGAGCTGAAGACAAGGCAGACGAGGCCACCAAAGAATAAAAAAACTGCCTCCCCCGGAAGCAGCTCGTGATAAAGCTATCATATCATGGAGGAGGCAGTAAATCAATGTCACAAAAACAAAACACACCGACAGTCGAAGAGCTTATACAAAAGGCCGTAGCAGCCGGTAGGATGTCGGCAGAGAACAAGCCCCGGGATACATACAAATCGACAGAGAAGCGCCTTTATGCCTTACCGATACTGCGTGATAAACTCGCAGCTGACCGGGAAAGATTACAAGAACTGAAGACGTATGGGCTTCGTGAGAGAAGCACATCACTTGTACGCTTTCAAAGATCAGGGGTTCGGTTATCTCCCGATGATATCCTTGACGCAGCGATCGTCGATATGGAAGCGACCATTGCCGCCGACGCATTTGAAATTTCATGCATAGAGCGAGCACTCAAGGCAGTGGAGAATGACACTTACTATTTTGTTATCGTCGGACGGTACATCAAAAACTTGACAGATGAGCAAGTAGCCGAGAAAATAACGTGCGAAACCACCACGGTGTGGCGCAACCGAAAACGGCTTGTACAGACCATTGCAGTGCGCCTTTATGGTGCTCAAGCGATAAACTGATTGTTTTAACCGATCGGCCCTGATGATTGAAACGTCCTCCATGCCTTTATTATACCGCTCGGGCCACGAAGTCAAGGAAAGCAGCGAGGAGCGGCAGGAATAAACGCCAGGACAAACCGGACATAGCTACAGCACGGAGGGACGCCCGAAGCAAAGCCCCGTCATAGAGGATCTATAGGGCCTCTGCGACGGGGCTATTTCAATCGCATTTTTAAATTCAGAGCGTCGGAGTACTCCGTATTATTTTGGAGTACTCCGTTCGTTTTACCTCGTTCGCAAATGCCCGAATTA
>CAZTDA010000385.1:0-2746 GCA_964612155.1 uncultured Eubacteriales bacterium
ATCGATCTCGGGAATGGCACGTGAGACGATTACGCTCATCGCATAGGGCATAAAGTTGACTTCGAGCGTATCGGTGATAACCTCATTACGGATTTCACCGCTGCCCGGAATATAAGCCGAGACGGCTTTGCGCGGCGCCTTTTTTTGTTCTTGGTTTTCTTTACGCTTGCTCAAACTCTCTCTCCTTCAAAGGGATTTATTCGTCCTCGTCTGTCATCTGTTTCGGAATGCATTTTAACAGTAAAGAACCAACAACGTGAGTAGTTACGGTATGTCCTCGGTACTCATAAACACCCTTTCCTTTAAAACAATCGCCGATTATGATATATCTGCCATATCGATATATTGCGCGCCTTTTTGCGCGATGATATCTTTTCTTCCGGCGAGATTATCTCCGAGCAACAAGTCAAAGACGTCTGCCATTTTTTCAAAATCGGTGGCTTCGACGCGGATCAGACGGCGAGAATCCGGGTTCATGGTTGTCTCCCACATCATTTCCGGCTCGTTTTCACCCAGACCCTTGGAGCGGTGGATTGCGTATTTCTTTCCCTCGAGCTTTAACAAGATCTCGGACTTCTCTTTTTCGGTATAGGCAAAATAGCTCATATTTCCGCTGATGATCTCGTATAACGGCGACTCCGCGATATAGATAAAACCCTGCTCAATCAAAGCCGGCATCAACCGGAAAAACAAAGTCAGAATCATCGTTCGGATATGAAAACCGTCGACATCGGCGTCGGTGCAGATAATGATTTTGTTCCAGCGCAGCCGTTCGATATCAAACGTCTCCATGCCCTTGGCGGCTTTGGCCTTTAACTGGATTCCGCAGCCAAGTACTTTGATAATATCGAGAATGATATCGTTTTTGAAAATCTTATCATAGTCCGCTTTCAGGCAATTCAACGTCTTTCCCCGTACCGGCATGATCGCTTGAAATTCCGCGTCACGGGAGAGTTTACATGAACCGAGCGCCGAATCGCCCTCCACGATGTATAATTCGCGTCGGTCGAGGTCACGGGTGCGGCAGTCGACAAACTTTTGAACCCGGTTGCCGATATCCAGTGTGCCGCCGATTTTCTTTTTTAAGTTGATTCTGGTCTTTTCGGCGTTTTCGCGGCTTCGTTTATTGACTAACAGCTGGTCGGCGATTTTTGCGGCGTCGTCGGGGTTTTCCAAAAACCAGACCTCAAGATTGTGCTTTAAAAAGTCGGTCATTGCATCTTGAATGAACTTGTTTGTGATCGATTTTTTGGTCTGGTTCTCATAACTGGTCTGCGTCGAGAATGAGCTGGTCACAATTGCAAGGCATTCTTCAATATCGCCGAACGTGAGCTTTTCCTCGCCCTTGGTGTAGCGGTTTTTGCTTTTCAAATAGGTGTCGAACATTGCGACAAAGGCCGTCTTGACCGCTTTTTCAGGCGCGCCGCCGTGTTCCAGCGGACTGGAGTTATGAAAATACTCGATGATGCGGTTGGTGTTGGAATAGGTGACCGCCACATTGAATTTGACTTTATATTCGGGCTTGTCTTCGCGGTCGCGCCCGGTACGCTCGGCTTGCCAGAGCTTGATGGGCACAATCGCCGTTTCGCCCGTAATCTCTTTTAAATAGTCGATAATGCCGTTTTTATAGCAAAACTCAAACTTTTCGGAGCCCGAAGCGTCTTCCCAGGTCAAAAAGATTCGTAATCCATCGTTAACGACCGCCTGCTTGTTGCACAACTGTATAAAATAATCTTTACCGATAGCAATATCGGTGAAGACCTCATCGTCGGGCAGCCAGCGAATTTTGGAGCCGGTATGGGCATACTCGCACTTTTTGCGCTTGAGACCGCCGATATTTTCACCGCGTTCAAAGTGCAGCGTATATTCATAATCATCACGGTGAATCACGACATCCATCCAGCGGGAAGCATATTGAGTCGCGGCCAAGCCGAGGCCGTTTAAGCCCAACGCATAGCCGTATCTGCCGCCGTCTTCGTTTTGATATTTACCGCCCGCATAGAGCTCGCAAAACAACAGTTCCCAGTTATAACGATCTTCTTTTTTATTAAATTCCACCGGAATTCCGCCCGCAAAATCTTCGATTTCGACCGAGCCGTCGGAATGCCGGGTGACGAATATCTTGCTTCCTCTGCCCTCTCTGGCTTCATCGATGGAATTGGATATAATTTCGAATACCGCATGTTCACAGCCCTCGATGCCGTCCGAACCGAAAATGACGCCCGGGCGTTTTCGCACTCTGTCTGCGCCTCTTAAAGCGGATATATTCTCTGATGTATTCTTTTCCTGCACTTTCGGCACGCTGCCATTCCTCACTCTCTTATAATATCAATTTAACCCCTTACAGCAATCCGGTATACCCCAGTACAATGCCGATTATGGCGCCTGCACCGATATACCAAATCGGATGTATCTTTATTTTATAGGCCAAAACTGCACAGGCGGTGACCAGCGCAAGGGCAATCCAACTTACCGATGACAGCACCTGCGAAAACGCAGTCACCGTGATTCCGGGGAAAATGGCCGCTTCGACCAGATTGATGCCCGCCGCGCCGATCAATCCGACGGCTGCGGGTCGGATAGTTTCAAATGTCGCGTTGACCAGTCGGGCGGAACGGAATTTTTGATATGCGCCCGAGATGATGTAGATGATGATAAAGCTGGGCAATACCAACGCGAATGTCGCGACAATTCCGCCGACCACACCCGCAGCATGAAAACCTGCGAATGTCGCCGCATTGACCCC
>CAZTDA010000386.1:0-2734 GCA_964612155.1 uncultured Eubacteriales bacterium
CCCCGTCAGGGCAGCCCTCAAGTATGCGTGCGCTGTCGCTTTCAAAAAAATTATCCTTTAGCCGCAGCCAGAAGAGCCGCTTTTCAGGCATATTATACCCTCTTTCACTTCCCGATGAATATGTACCATCGATCAATCTAAACGCGCGGGGATCGGCCTGATTGCCCCGGTCTCGGCAGATGGAATGACCCCACCATCACAGCAGGAGAGGCGCTCAAGAAGTAGATCGAAGTTGACGAGCCGCTTGTTGGCCACCTCGACACATGGCAGCTTTCCGCTCTTGACCATGCGTCGGAGCGCCGTCAAGGTGAAAGCGGTGTTTTTATCATACTGTTGTAGGAGCTCGACCGCCTCCGGCAGTGTTCTCATCCGAGGGATATTAGGCATTGGATTCACCCGCTTTTAATTCGGAAATGGCCGCTCGAATTTTTGCCTTTTCATCGTCGGGCAGTTCACGTCGGAGTTTCCTTGAAAAATGGGATTCAGAAATATGTAAATGTTCGGCGATCTCCCAATTTTTAACTCTCGATTTTTGAATTTCCTGTCTGATTTCCATGTTTTGCATTTTAATTCATCTCCTATAAAAAATACTTGACATGCGCTACGCACATCTGTTACAATTTAATTATAGTAGTGACACTTGTTGATGTCAACACATATGTTACTTATATTAATCAGATGTAACGATGATATACTTAGGAGGAATTATAATGACTACTAAAGAAACATTTGCAGAGCGTTTAAAGACACTTCGCGAAAAATATGGGTTTAATCAGACACAGCTTGCTGATGCATTAGGGTGCGTTCGGGTTACCATCGGATATTATGAAAAGGGAGAACGGTCACCTGATATTGAATTTTTATCAAAGATAGCGGATTTTTTCGATGTAACTACCGATTATCTTCTTGGCAAGAATGATTTGCCTACTATGGAAAGTGAAGCCATACACAGGCAGACAGGGCTTTCCGAAGAAGCTATAAAGCATTTATCCGCCACATGGTTTTTTGCTACCCATAAACGGAATGTGGAGTTTGACCTTCCGTTAGATCAATTAAAAAACGAGAAGTTTAATACAAGAAAGGATATGGAGGACTTTATAGACCTGCACCTTCATGTTGAAGAAACTCCTTTACCAGAGGAGACGAATAATATATTTTATAAATGGATTAATACCATAAATATTTTGTTGACCGAAAGCACTGAAGGAAAAGCACTAAAGGGCACAGTATTAACTTTAATAAATCAATACCTCTCACTTGACTTTCCAAGTGATTTAACCTGTAAAATCGGAGAGAAGATATTGTATACGCTTGATAAAGAATTGGCACCGGATGTGCTGTTGTTTGAAATAACAGCGCGACTTAAAAATCTGCGCGGTCAGCTGCGAACAAAGAGGGAAAGTTAATATGGCCAGTATCACAAAGCGCGGCGCGACATACCGCATAACCGTCTCGGGCGGGTATGATAACAAAGGGAATCAAGCCCGGCAGTATATGACATGGACACCGCCGAAAGGAATGACTGCCCGACAGATCGAAAAGGAAGTCGAGCGGCAGGCGCTTCTATTCGAGGAAAAGTGCAAAGACCTCGTGATCGGCGGCTCGGTCAAGTTTGACAACCTTGCCGATGAATGGTTTGCCATGGTCGAGAGTAAAAAACTCTTGCGGCCCCGGACTATCGACCGCATGAAAGACCTGAGGGAACGGACCTTTACCGCTATAGGTCATCTACCCATAAACAAAATAACCGCTCGGCACATTCAAAAATTCATTGATAACCTTGCGGAGCCGGGAGTGAACAAGAGAACCGGGGGCGGCCTGTCAGCAAAGACACAAAAGCACCATCTTGATTTTATATCCGATGTCCTCAAATATGCCATTGATTGCCGCCTGATAGAGAATAACCCCTGCGCCCGGGTAAAGATCAGCAATGAACAGGCCAAAGAGCGGCAAATATACACTGTGGAAGAAGCACAGGCTTTTCTTGAAAACCTAAAAGACGAGCCGCTCAAATACCAGGCGTTTTTTATCCTCGCAATCTATGGCGGATTCCGGAGCGGCGAGCTGCTCGGCCTTGAATGGAAAGATATTGACTTCTCAACCGGCGTGATCAGCATTTCGCGGACATCACTTTATACGAGCGGCAGGGGTGTATTCACGGACACCACGAAAACAAAGGGGTCTCAGCGGAGTATAAAGGTCACCGAAAGCGTGATTTCGATATTGAAGCAGTATAAACTATGGCAGACCGAAGAGCGGCTCCGGCTCGGCGATAAATGGCACTCTACAGATCGGCTGTTCACTACATGGGATGGGAGGCCTATGTGCAACACCACTCCCGCCATATGGCTAAAGAAGTTTTGCACCCGGAAGGGGCTGCGCGTGATCAATGTCCACAGCTTCAGGCATTTAAACGCTTCTCTGATGATCAGTTCCGGCGTTGATGTGAAAACCGTCTCGGCGATATTAGGCCACTCAAACGCGAGCACCACATTGAACATTTACGCTCATGCTTTCGCTGAAGCAAAGGCCACAGCCACAACCGCCGTTGCGGACATTTTAAACACCAAAAAACAGGCATAATTTTGACCGTAAGCGACAAATAAGCGACAAATAGGCAAAAACCCATAAAAAGCGAAAAGTCCCGTACAGCCATAAAATGGCTTAGTACAGGGCTTTTTTCGTGGTTGCTTTGAACCCATAATGTGGTGCGAGAAACGGGACTTGAACCCGT
>CAZTDA010000387.1:0-2726 GCA_964612155.1 uncultured Eubacteriales bacterium
TGCCGAGCAGTATGAGAACTGTGCGTTTTATGCTCATAAGATTCTGCCCCATCCACTTAATTAATTTATTAAAAAAGTTTCCCACATGCTATAGTTGAATCATACCCTTTCTGCCCCGCAATGTCAAACGTTATTATTTTATCAATATGTTACTTATGGGTGTTACATGATGTCGAATATGTGTTATAATTTTACCGAATCAACTTCGGAAGGCAGAGTCATGGAGACGACAAATCATTTTACGATAAAATCTCTTTCCAAAGAGCATCTCCCGTATTTCATCGGCTGGGTCATCATGTTCATCTGGCTCTATTCCTATTTTCTGCCTTTCGGCGGCTTTCGGTTTGAGAGCAACCTGTATAACGACAAGGTCACAAACGACCTGCTGTTCACCTCCGTCTGGCTGCTCTCCGGAGCGGTTGCCGGGCTGTTCTTGAACGGCAAAAACTTTTCGCGCCTGGCTTTTTACAGCGTCGTCACGGCGATTGCGGGGTTTGTCTCGATGCGGTTTACGCCGGCAGGGTTTGTCTCCGACCTCATCTTAGCCGTCAGCTCCGCCGCGATCGGATATCTGTTCGCCTCCTACTGCTACGCGTTTTTCATGGTGCTCAACAACGCCGAGAAGTTTTATGCGATGCTGCTTGCGGTGTTTATCCCGAAACTGCTGATGCTGTTAAAACCGCTGCTCAACAAACCTGAAATCGAAATCGACGGCGCGAATATTCTGGTTTTCATATTCCTTATGGTTCTGCTCTGCTGCGCATTTTTGAATTTTAAGCGGAAAACCACCCCCGTAACCGCCGAAAAAGAAAATTCGAAACCGCCTGCGAAGGCATATTCGCTGATGCTGCTCGTGTTTGCGGTGCTCGCCCTGAACGACGTGATCGCCCCCGCGGTCGTCAAGAGTATCCGTGAAAAACTGGAGATCGGGTTCGAGCCCTATTATTTTGCGGGCGTGGTTTTGGGGATCATCATCATCGTTTTCTTTCAGATTGTCTTGAAAAAAGAGCTCTATTATTTGATAAATCTCTCTTTTGCCTGCGCCGCGCTGGGGTTTGTCTCTAGCGCGCTCTGCATCTCAAATGGGTTCTATGCTTATGTCTCGTTCGTATTTTTCGGGCTCTCGTATACCCTCGGGTTTGTAAATATCTACTACCTCGCGGGGTTCATGGCAAAAAAGTTCCGGAGCATCGTGTTTTACCGAGTCGGAATCGCACTTTCCTCGGTGTTTTATCTGGCTGCGATTTTCGTAACGCAGCTTTTAGAGCGGATGCACGGAGGTTCTTTCGAAAACATGGTCGCTTTATTTGCGTTCTCGTCCGTTGTGATATTGGTTTTATTTTTGTTTTCGACACCGTTCTTTTTGAAAAACTTGAGCTCCCGCGAGTGGATGGACGATACATACCGCATCGATATCACGCATGAGACCCGTTTAAGCGCGAAGTTGAAAGATTATAACCTGTCACCACGCGAGATTGAGACCTGTGAGAAACTGCTGGAGGGGTTCACGCTCCGTCAGATCGGTGCGATGATGGGCATTTCGTTTTCAACCGTCAACACCTACTGCAGCAGCATTTATAAAAAGTTAAACATCAACAGCCGAACGGAACTGCTTGTGATGTTTCGGGAATATCAAAATGCCGAAAAATGAATAATGGCTTAATAAAGCCGTTTTCGCCCCTATCATTAATATTAATGATAGGGGTTCTTCAATAGTTTTATCGAATTGAATTTTGCCCGAACGGCGGTATGATGAAACCGATACTGCGCGGGGGAGTGAAACCTCGGCAGGAGATTTAAACAATCGGAGGGAAATTAAACAAATGAAAAAAATTGCACTGATCACCTTGATTTTGACCCTGACGACCACACTTCTTTTATCGGGATGTTTCGGAACTCCGAAACAGCAAGGCATTAAGACCAGCGAAGGCGAGATTGTCATCGGCGAAAATGTAAAATGGCCGGATGCCGATATGGGCGGGCTGAGCAAGCCGAACGCGACCGTCGTCACAGTCATGAAGGACAACCTCAGCGGCAGTTGTATCGTGGCCTTTTCCGATATGACCACCGAGACGGCGACCCAATATATCGCCTCTCTGAAACAGCAGGGCTATGCGCCGGTTCTGGACATGACCGATACGGACGGCTCTATATTCTCGGGCGCCAAAACAGACGGCGCTAACGTCACATTTACTTACAACATCTCCGCCAAAGAGGCGACCCTCACCTATACACCCGCGCAGGGCAGTGTTTCGGGCGTGACGGGAACATCCGGTCAGACAGGCACATCGAACCAGACCGGTACATCGCTGCCGACGGACACCTCCGAAGCACAGGGGCCTGTCGACATGACCGACGTATCCCCGTGGCCGAACAACTTCATTACCGGAGTGCCCGAGCTGAAAGGTAAGATCACGAATGTCTCGAATCAGAATAATCAAAACATGACGGTCGAGCTGACCTACGTGGAAAAAGCCAATTTTGAGGCGTATGTCAATACACTCAAGAAAAACGGATATACCGTCGACATTGACGAAGGCAAAGATTCGTATACTTATGACTTCAGAGCCTATAACGAAAACGGAGATTATGTAAACGCCTACATGAGTTATGACAGCAAAAACGCGACGGTTTATATGGAAAAGGCCGTAAAAGAATAAAACTACCCTCTTATCAGATGATCCATACCTACACACCAACATAAAACCGGAGTTTAACGCTCCGGT
>CAZTDA010000388.1:0-2719 GCA_964612155.1 uncultured Eubacteriales bacterium
ATATTGCCGAGTTTTTGATAGACATATGCGGCCACAGGCACCATCACTGCGGCGAGCGGATAAATGATGCTTGAGATGGAGTAGGCCTTGCTGTAGTGTTCTTTGGCAATCAGTGTGGGATATAAACTGTCATAGGCGGTCTGATAGATGCTGTCGATGGAACCGATTAAAACCGCCAGAAAGAGGAACGGCCAGAAGCTGAAGAGGTTGAAATGTAGCAGGAAAAACAGCCCCAAGTACAGCGCTGACGAGAGAAAATCGAGCGAATAGATGACTTTTGCGCGTGGGAAATTATCTAAATACGGCCCGGCAACCATCGGCATGATGATTTTAGGTAAGTTGTATGCCACCATGAACAGGGAATACAAAAAGATGGAGTCCGTATAATCTAAAACCAAAAGACCGATGGCAAAACCGCTGATGGCGTTGCCGAGCATCGAGATGACTGTTCCCACAGTGATGATGGTGAAATTTTTATTCCAGAGCTTGGTGCTCACTTTGATACATCCTTTATTTGATATTGGAATTTATGCGCTTTTTGCACTCGTCTGCTCCCAACACCTGCATAATCGTATACAGATCGGGGGTCTGATTGCGGTTTGTGACGGCGATGCGAATCATGGCTGCGACGTCGGACAGGGGGCCTTTGAAGGCGTCCGGATTGGCTTTATAGAGCTTGGTGTCGGAGGCATAACCGATTTGATCCGCAACCTGCTTGACTTTGGAAAACCACTGATCCCGGTCGTCGGAAGCGTCGAACAGTGCGGCATATGCCTTCAGCGCGGCCTTGAAATCGTCGGCGGAAAGGGTGCCGAGGTCATAACCGTCTTGGATTCCGGCATAAAAGTCGTCATTGATGAAATAGGCAAAATACCCTCTCACCATACTCCAATTCGCAATATCCTTGCGGGGCTTCGGCACATCACGGTCGATGTTGAAAATCTCGCGCCAGCGTGTTTGGTCGCTCCCGACAAGCGCTGCCATCTCGGGATTGAACAGCTTTGCCCATGCCAGATAACGCGCAAGCACATCGTCCGCCGAGAGCAGGGATATGTAGTTTTTGCACACATCGTCGAGCTTGTTGCGGTCAAACACCGCGCCCGAGACAGACATGTTTTTCACGTTAAACTTATAATCTTCGATCGGCGCTTTGGGATTCGCCCGTCGCCAGTCCTCAAAGCCGGAATTGGCAATCGAAGTCAGATATTCGATCACGGCGTCCTTGTCGTAACCCATCTCGTGGTAAAAGATCAGGCCGAATTCGGGGTCCTTGCGCTTGGAGAGCTTGCGCTTGCTGCCGCCGTCAATGATGCTGATGGGTGCGACATGGGTATAGCGGGGCTGTTTATAGCCGAGAGCCCGGAACAATTCCGCATGAATCGGGGCGGAGGCCATCCACTCGTCACCGCGCACCACGTCGGTCACGCGCATAAAGTGGTCGTCGACCGCATGGGCAAAATGGTAGGTCGGAATGCCGTCGGATTTTAACAGCACCACATCCATGATGTTTTGGGGGAATTCCATCGTGCCCCGGATGTTGTCGGTGACATGGTCGGTCTTTTTCGCATCGCCGCTGCTGCGCAGCCGAATGACATAGTCCTTGCCCGCGGCAAGGTTTTTCTCGACTTCCTCAAGTGTCAAGTTACGGCAGCAGGCCCATTCACCGAAATAGCCCGGCGCAGGTACTTTGGCGGCTTTTTGCTTTGCGCGGATGTCGTTGAGTTCTTCGGCGGTGCAGAAGCACGGATAGGCAAACCCCTGCTCAATCAGCCATTTGGCACAGGACTGGTACAGTGCCTTGCGCTTGCTTTGGGTATAGGAGCCGTAATGCCCTTTTTCTTTGCCGTCAATAGTCGGTCCTTCGTCAAAATGAATGCCGAACTCGCCGAGCATTTTTACGATCTTGGCAACGCCGTCCTTGACGGTACGTTTGGCGTCGGTGTCCTCGATGCGCAGAAAGCAAACGCCGCCGCTTTGGTGGGCAAGCCGCATGCTTACGATGCAGGCAAACACATTGCCCAGATGCGGCAAGCCCGTCGGACTCGGTGCAAATCGGGTCACCTTTGCGCCCTCCGGCAGATTGCGCGGGGGATATTTTGTCTCCCAAACAGAAAGGTCGCTGCTCACATTCGGCAGCACCAAATCAGCGAGTTTTTTGAAATCCATAATAATACCGTCCTTTGTTGTTTATTGAGCCGGTTGCTCTAAATTCATCCGCATAATGGTGTTCAGCGATAAAATCAGGTCTTTGGTGTTCACCGAGGCATACCCGCTGTGTTCCACCAGCAGCGCACGCGCGCCCTGTGACTTACCGTAGCCGTATAAATATCCCTGGCGGGTACCGTAATCCTCGCTGACATGCGCAAGGCCGAGGTTCGCCGCAAACGCGCGGCCCAGTTCGGTGTCGCCGTACGACTCGTCATACCAACCGTGGAAGTCGATAAAGACATCGGGGGATACGGCTTTTATCAGATCTCTCAGCGCCACGGTCTCCTGTGCTTTAAACTCGCCTTTTACAAAATCGCGGTTCATGTCAATGCCCTGCGACTGTCCGCGTCCGAATTTGGTGCCGCCGTTGCGGTTCATCACGCCGTCGGGATTGACCATCGGCACGATGATCAGTTCGGTATCTTCGAGATAATTCGGCTTCAGACAGTAAAAGAACGCGATCTGGTAGGCCTGTTCGGCCAAGTAAGCGCCGTCGCTCGAGGCCTCACCC
>CAZTDA010000389.1:0-2710 GCA_964612155.1 uncultured Eubacteriales bacterium
ATTGTATTCGCGCCAGGTCACATGCTCGGGATGCAGGGCAGGGTTGATCTCAACCAGCGCCACCTCGGACGGGTGCAGCCGCGCGTTTCGTTCAAGGAAATCGGTAATAATCATGTCTTTTTACGTCCTTTCTGAATGGAAAATAAAAACGCCCCCGTTGTCTTGCCGACATGTGTAAACATGTCATTGCAATAACGGAGGGCGAAAAATTCGCGGTACCACCTCGGTTTGCATCCGATTCACACCGGACACCTTTGCGGGTACGAAGAAACATTCATCTATTTCAACATATCCTGCCGCTGTAACGGGCGGACCCGACGCTGCCTACTCAAATAAATCTTTCGGGGCGCGGCTCTCGGGATGTATTCAAAAGGGCTCTCCCCGCGCCTCTCACCAACCGGCAGCTCTCTTTGGGGCAGCGTACTCTTTACTTCTTCCCGGTCATGGCCGGTGCAAAAATTGTAGCATATTGTAAAACCGATGTCAAATGAATTGTTAAAAGACCTTTCAATTTGCATTTAAACCAAAAGCTCTGCTACCCAATGTTTCTTTCCACCAAGATTCACGCTCTAAGATGATATGTTTATCAACTCTGGCATTATAGTTTTCTAAAATTGCATACTGAAAGTTTTCCATTAAATATTCCATACCAAAACTATCGACAACTTCTTGGAGGAGTTTATTTCCACCGTGACCGTTGTTCACGTAGTTTGTCCAGCGCTGGAGGAGCATGCCGTTCTCACCATATGCTGAACCCACATATTGTTTTCCGTTGTTTTTATCAGTGATAAGGTAGACGGCTTTTTGGCTTTCAAGAGCCGAAACCCAATCGCTTTTGTGTCTTTGAATTATAGTTGAAAGTTGTCCGTATGATAAACGAACTTTGTCATATCCGGGGAAATCAATTCCGTCAAACACACTTGGCAAAATCTGTTCAACTTCCAGTTCATTTATCACATTATTCGCATAAATAACTTGGGTCTGATGTGTTTTCCGGTACTTGACGACAACCCTCCCATAATACGGCTGGTAAGTATCCACCTCAATACCCTCATAATTTACGCCTTTGTTTACGCCCAACTCGCGGGTGACTTCTTTGATTGTTGAGAGTAGCCATGTGTCATATGACAATTGGAAAAGGCAAATAGCGATTTCGCTCACATTAAAATATCGACGGGTTGTTCTCCAAAACAGCCAGCGGGTGTTTACTTCGTCAGGATTTCGGAGGTATGCTTCCATAGGTGCAATTTCGCCATTATATTGGTTAAACTTAATTTTTGCTCTATTCAAGTCCTCTGCGTTAAAATGTAACAAGTCATTCAATAATAGTGGTTTAATCATAACGCTTATCCTCCCAAAATCGTCTGGTTATAAAGGATCAGCTCATATATAGATTACTTATTAAACAAGTTTCTACGGTCAATCACGCGTTTGGCTTTGCCTTCGCTTCTCGGAATCGACTTGGGGGCGACAAGGCGGACATCGGTGTTGATGTTGAGTACCGATTGAATCTGGCTTTGCAGCTTGCGCTCGATGGCCTCGACTTGATCAATCTTATCCGAGAACATCTCGTTTGTCATTTCAACTTCAATCGAGAGCTCGTCGAGATTGCCCTTGCGGTCGACATAGAGCATATAGTGCGGCTCGACCTGACCCATCGAAAGCAGGACGCTCTCAACCTGGGAGGGGAACACGTTTACGCCGCGGATGATGAGCATGTCGTCGCTTCTGCCGATGACTTTTTTCATCTTGGGCAGGGTTCTGCCGCAGTCGCAGGTTCCGTATGTAAGCGATGAAAGGTCGCGGGTGCGATAACGGATCATCGGAAGCGCCTCTTTGGTGATGCAGGTGAACACGAGTTCACCGGTTTGCCCTTCGGGCAGCACTTCACCGGTTTCGGGGTTGATAATCTCGGGGTAAAAATGGTCGGCGTTCACATGCAGACCTTCGCCGTGGTTGCAAGACATCGCCACGCCCGGTCCGATGATCTCAGAAAGACCGTAAATGTCGTACGCCTTTAATCCGAGCCGCTGCTCAATCTCGTCTTTCATCAGTTCAGACCACGGCTCCGCGCCGAAGATACCGGCTTTGAGTTTAAGGGTTGAAAGCGGGATGTTGTTGTCGCGGATATAATCGGCTAAAAACAGCGAATAGGACGGTGTGCAGCATAAAATCGTCGAGCCCAAATCCTGCATCAACTGAATCTGGCGCGCGGTGTTGCCGCCGGATGTCGGGATGGTCAGCGCACCCAAACGCTCGCTGCCGTAATGCAGGCCGAGGCCGCCCGTGAACAGCCCGTAGCCGTAGGAGACCTGAATGATATCGCGCTTCGAAGCACCGGCCATCACCAAACAGCGTGCCACGCAGTTCGCCCACATCTTGATGTCGTTTTTGGTGACACCGACGACGATGGATTTTCCGGTCGTGCCGGATGAGGCGTGAATGCGCACGATTTTTTCTTTGGGAACGGCAAAGCAGTCAAACGGATAAAAGTCGCGCAGGTCGGCTTTGGTCATAAACGGGAGTTTGGAAAGATCCTGAACACCCTTGATATCGGAGGGCTTAATGCCGAGGTTATCCATTCTCTCGCGGTAAAATCGTACGTTATGATAGACCCGGTTCACTGTGTTGATCAGACGCTCGTCTTGAATTTTCTTCATCTCGTCTGCGGACATGCATTCGTGTTTGCGGTCAAAATAACTCATCGATA
>CAZTDA010000390.1:0-2709 GCA_964612155.1 uncultured Eubacteriales bacterium
GTTGATATTCCCAACCGAGGTTTTGAGCTGTTCGCGTTTCGAAGCCAGTTCGTTTTTCAAGTTTTTTAAAGCAGCCAAATCGTCCGCGCTCAGTTTTTTATCCGCATTTGCTTTAAGTTCGGTCAACAATGTTTTAAGTTGGTTGGCTTGCGTCACGTTTTGGGATTTGAGCGACAGAACCATCGCACGGTTTTCGAGTACAATCCCATGCAGGCGATTGATCTCCGTCCGCTGTTCGGCGGTGAGTGTTTTGGCTGTTGTGGTGATTTTTTGATTGGCGGAAGCGGCTGCAGCTGTGAGTCCGAATGCCGAAAAAGACATGGTGAACGCCAGTGCTGCGACGAGGACAAATGCTAAAATGCGTTTTTTCATATAATTACTCCCTTTAATTTTTGTATTTTAATCATTCAGGTCTGCGTCTGATACATCGTCCAGCTGGTTATACAGAGAGTCGAGACCTTGCAGTTCGCTGAGAATTTGGTCGAGCGTATCGTCGATCTCTTTTGAATCGGACGGTCCGCTGTTTGAAGAAGTTGGGGTTGAACTCATAACGGAAGACGCATCGCCCGAAGATAGTGCTTGTGAAGCCATGGAGATGCCCGGGGGTTGAGAGGATGTTTCTTTGAATCTGCGGCATCCGGTGAGCAGGAGCAGCAGTATCAGGAATGCGATTGAAACGAAAAGCGCTTTTTTTGGTTTCAACTTTTTTTCACCGCCGTTTGTAATGTCAAGGAAACGGAGGCCATGGCTCTCGTTGCCTTACAGCTATATTTTAGACAGGTTTGTGCGGAAAAACAACCGTAAAACTGCGGCAAAACTGCGGCAAATCTTTTATTCTCGGCCTGTTTATGCTAATATAAGGCCAACGCAGTGGAGCGGAGGGAAATGCAGTGATGCCGAAATTGATCTATATCGCGGACGACGACAAAAATATTCGGGATTTGATCGCCGGATTTTTAAAAAATGACGGGTATGAAACCGAGACCTTTGAAAACGGGGATGCCTTGTTAAAGGCGTTTTCGGCGCGTCCCGCCGACATGCTGATCCTCGATATTATGATGCCCGGCACCGATGGGCTGACGATCTGCACCAAAATCCGCGCAGAAAACAATGTTCCGATCATCATCGTCTCGGCGCGCGACAGCGAGGTTGATCGGATCACGGGCATCACCATCGGCAGCGACGACTATCTGGTCAAGCCGTTTTCCCCGGTCGAACTGGTCTCACGCGTCCATGCGATTTTTCGCAGAATGCAGATTAATACACAACAGGTCAACGACAACCTCTTAAAGTTAGGCGACATCAGCGTCAACCAAAGCGAGCGCACAGCGGCGGTAAACGGGACTAAGCTTGAACTGACGCCGACGGAATACCTACTGATTGTTTATCTGTTACAAAACTGCGGGCGCGCGGTTCCGAGGGAAGAATTGTTGAAAAACGTTTGGCGCTTCGAAAACGAGGTGGACACGCGGGCGACCGACGACGTGATCAAGCGGCTGCGCAAAAAGCTCAAAGACAGCGCGGTGCGCATCACCTCGGTCTGGGGGTACGGGTTCAAGCTCGAACTGAATGAGGCAGAAAAATGAAGACGATTCGTTCCAAACTGATTTCGACTTATATGATCGCCACCGCAATCGGGTTGGCGGTGATTTTGCTGTTATTCAACGTCGTGATGCGGCTCTATTTTATCAAAACCGCGAAGGACGAATTGAAAAGCACTTACTCCACGATGAATGTTTTGATTGAAAAACAACTGATGAACTATGTGGTCGGGCAGGGCGATACCTCGCTCTCCGGACTTAGTGCGGCGCTGACGGCGGCGCGGCTTTCGGGTGGCACCGAGTTTTACATTTTGGACGATCATTTCAAAATCCTCTTTCCGACCGATTCCGAGAGCACGGCTTTTGAAGGGGCATTAGGCAGAGCCGTTCGTAAATACGATTTTTCGGGCAACCCCGGCGGCATTAAGCGGGTGATCGGCAAAAAAGGCCCGCTTTTTATTGCGGGCAAGTCGTTTGAAATTGCGTCGGGCGAGCTGCATGTCGTTTTTATCACGGCCATGACAAACGGCAACCGGGTCACGGGGGCCATCAACCTCATCTTGATTGCGATTATGCTCGTCACGCTGGCGATTGAGTTTTTGTATGCGGTAAAATCGGCGCGCGACCTCAGCAGGCCGATTCAACAGATGTGCGGGTATGTCAAAGAGATCGGAAACGGTAAATTTATCACCGTACCTGTGGATCAATCGTCGGTCGAGACAAAGGAACTGACCGCCGGAATCAACGAGATGTCCGCCCGGTTAAAGGCCGCAGACGAGGCCCAGAAGCTGTTTTTGCAAAACGCTTCGCACGAGCTGCGAACCCCCCTGATGTCGATTCAGGGGTATTCCGAGGCCATTGAAAAGGGAATTGTGAGCGACCCCGTTCAGGCCGCTGCGATCATTAAAACCGAGAGTATCCGACTGACGGCGCTGGTTGAAGAGCTGATCACGCTGTCGAAAATTGACAACAACATCTATGACAAAGCCCTTTTAAAAATCGACATCGGGGAGGCCCTCTCGGAGTGTGTCTACCGCCTGAACGGGATTGCGCTGAAAGAGCAAAAAGAGATCAAACTGAAAGCGACTCCGGGCGTGTTTGTGATGGCAGACGAAAATCTGTTGGCAAAAGCGATCAACAACGTGATTTCAAATTGCCTGCGGTATGC
>CAZTDA010000391.1:0-2682 GCA_964612155.1 uncultured Eubacteriales bacterium
TGCGGCGGGCGAATCGGCGCTCAAAGAAGCCAACGCCGCCAAAGACGGCGCGCTGGCCACCAAACTCACCGCGATCAAAACCGACTGTATCAACGCGGCAGCCGATGTTGCCGCTTTTTTGGAATATCCCGACGAGGATGTCCCCGCACCCGACGGCGTGGAGAAAAAACTGGTCTTCGCCATCGAAAAATGCAAAGAACTGATTCAAAACTTCGACAACGGACGCGTCTGGCGCGAGGGCTTAAAAACCGTAATCGCCGGAAAACCCAATGTCGGCAAATCCGCAATTATGAATCTGCTTGCGGGATGTGAGCGCTGTCTGGTCACTTCGACCGAGGGCACGACCCGCGACGTCATTACGGAGCGCGTCCGCCTCGGCAGCGTTTTATTAAACTTGGCCGACACCGCCGGAATCCGCGACAGCGGCGACGAAATCGAGCGGCTCGGCATCGAGAAGACAAAACGCGAGCTCGAATCGGCGCAACTGGTTTTGGCGGTATTCGACGGCGCACAAAAATTGGACGACCGCGACCGCGAGGTCATTGCACTTTGCAAAGACCTGCCCGTGCTCTGCGTCATCAACAAAAACGATCTGCCGCAGATCATCGATCAAAGTGATCTCGAAAGCGCTTTTAAAGCCGTCGTCAGCATCAGCGCGTTCGATGAAAACGCCGTTAAAACGCTCGAAGAAGCCATCAAAACCACGGTCGGCGCTTCCGAACCCCAGACAGGCATTTTCAACACCCGACAGCGCGACTGCTTACTGCGCGCCGAAACCGAACTAGAAAACACGTTATCGGACCTCAGAGCGGGCATCACCGCCGATGCCACCCAAATCGGCATCGAGGCCGCGATTTCCTCCTTATGCGAACTGACCGGCGAAAACGTCCCCGATACGCTGATCGACGAAGTTTTCTCACGGTTTTGTTTAGGAAAGTAGAGAACGGAGAATCGTTTGCCGAGCTTCGCTCGCAATAACGGAGAATCATAACACGCATCTTTGAAACTTTCTTAATTCTGAATTCCTCCGATGGGATTCGAAAGGACACAAATGATCAACTATAACGCCGAAAAAATTGATATCGCCGTGGTCGGCGCGGGACATGCCGGAATCGAAGCGGCACTCGCGGCGGCTCGGCTCGGCTGCAATACGATTTTATTCACCCTGAATCTCGACGCTGTCGCCAATATGCCCTGCAATCCGTCCATCGGCGGCACGGGCAAAGGGCAGTTGGTGCGCGAACTCGACGCTTTGGGCGGGCAAATGGGCAAATCCGCCGATGAGGTCTGCCTGCAAAGCCGAATGCTGAATCTCGGAAAAGGGCCCGCAGTGCGCAGTTTGCGCATGCAGAGCGACCGCCCGCGTTATAAAACCTTAATGAAGAAAATCATCGAACAACAGCCGCATCTTCAACTCGTTCAGGCCGAAATCACCGCCATTGAATATGACGAAGAAAAGAACCTGCTCGTCAAAACAGCGCTTGGCGCGGTATATCATACAAAATCGGTAGTAATTGCAGCGGGAACCTATCTGAAAGGAAAAATTCATATCGGCGAAGTCCATTACGAGGCCGGACCCGACAACATGCGCGCCGCGACCGGACTTTCAGATTCGCTCAAAGCCCTCGGCATCAAACTGCTGCGCTTTAAAACCGGAACCCCGTCCCGCGCCGATGCCAAGAGCATTGATTTCAGCGTTTTGGAACGGCAGCAGGGCGACAATCCCCCGGAGGCGTTTTCCTATGACACCGACCCGTCGACCCTGCGCAACGATTTTCCGTGTTATTTCGCCTGGACAAACGAAAAGACCCATGAAGTGATTCGAAAAAATCTCAGCCGTTCGCCACTGTTCGCGGGCGTGATCGAGGGCATCGGCCCGCGTTATTGCCCGAGCATCGAGGATAAAGTCGTGCGGTTTTCCGACAAGCCGCGCCACCAGATTTTCATCGAGCCGACCGCCGCCGACAGCTGCGAGGTCTATATTCAAGGCATGTCCTCTTCGCTGCCCGAAGAAGTCCAGCTTGAATTTCTGCGCACCATCAAGGGCTTTGAACATATCAAAATCATGCGCACCGCCTACGCCATCGAATACGACTGCTGCGACCCGATCCAGTTAGCCCCGACGCTTGAATTCAAGGAATTTCCCGGCATTTTCGGCGCGGGGCAGTTCAACGGCACCAGCGGTTACGAAGAAGCGGCGGTGCAGGGCTTTGTCGCGGGCGTAAACGCTGCGCATAAAGTGCTCAAAAGACCGGAGTTCATTCTGACGCGTGAAAGCAGCTACATCGGCACCCTAATTGATGACATTGTCACCGAGGGCGTCATCGACCCCTACCGCATGATGACCTCGCGCTGCGAATACCGCCTGGTGGTACGGCAGGATAATGCCGATCTGCGCATGATGCCCATTGGGCGAGAACTCGGTTTAATCGATGATATGCGCTGGGAGCGGTTTTTAAAGAAAAAAGAACAGCTCGCGGCGGAGCGCAAACGCGTCAAAGAGACCACGATTAAAAACAGCCCCGAGCTGAACAATTTGCTGGAACGCACCGGCTCGTTGCCGCTCACAGGCGGAATTCGGCTGTCGGAACTGCTTAAGCGCCCGCAGATTTCATATGCCGATCTCGCGCCGTTCGACCCGACCCGACCCGATTTACCCGCAGACATCGGAAGCGAAATCGA
>CAZTDA010000392.1:0-2673 GCA_964612155.1 uncultured Eubacteriales bacterium
GGGCGAACGCAGTGCGCCCCTGCATCTATAAGAAGGAGCATCATTATGATTGTCAATCCGATTACCGACGGCATCGTGCTCGATCATATCAAAGCCGGGCGGGCTATGGAGATTTATAACGTACTGAATCTCGGGCGGCTCGACAGCACCGTAGCGATTATTTTGAATGCCGACAGCCAAAAGATGGGCAAAAAGGATATTTTAAAAATCTGCCAGCCGATTGACCTCAACCTCGATGTGCTCGGTTATCTTGACCCGGGCATCACGGTCACCTACATCGCCGACGGCAAAAAGGTTCGGCGGGTGCACTTGGAACTGCCCGAGCGCGTCAGCGGCGTGATAACCTGCAAAAATCCGCGTTGCATCACCTCGACGGAGCAGGAATTGCCGCATGTGTTCAAACTGACCGACCGCGAAAACGGCATTTATCGGTGTGTTTATTGCGAGACAAAAGCGAAGTAGCCCATAAGGGGCGTCGCTCCCTACGTCATAAATAAATTATGGTAACATCAACAGAATTTACCGAAATGAATCTAAGAATTGATTAAAATATTTCTAAATTTAGGGCAAAACGGGAGATTATTACGCGATATTTGCCAAGAATCATAAAAAATCCAAGCATTTTTAAGGGGAAATCGCGATTTCCTAAAATAAATGCAGTGCTTGAAACATCCGCTTTTGTGTGATACGATAATCCCATCTTGATGCGAAAAGGGGTTTCACATGAAAGCGGATTTGTTTTGGGGTTATAAACCGTATATGCGTCCGGATGAAAAAGCTAAAGCGCTGTTACCATATATTGCGCGGCTTGCGCCCGAAAAAGAAGCCCTTGTGTTAGAGTGGTTCGATAACGGTGACAATGGTGATCATATATTGAAATGGCGCGAGCGCGGAACCGAAGCGTGGAACCAAAAACCCGCGAACAACTCGGTGCTGCGCATTGAGGGGCTTTTATACGAACATGAATACGAAGTCACCGTCGCGCGCGAAGATGGGACTTGCGGTAATATACGCTTATTTATGACCGGCGGCGCACCGGCTGGTGGGGTTACGATCAACTATCTGCATCCTGAGGACAAGCAGTATGCATTTTCCGGGCGTTTTTTGTGCAGTCCGTCGATTGTCAAATTGCCGTCGGGTGCTTTGCTTGCGTCGATGGATGTTTACGAATGCCACGGCTGTCAGAATCTTGAGCTGATTTTTCGCTCAGACGATGGGGGCAAGACCTGGCGATATTTGACCGATATCTTCCCCTGTTTTTGGGGTAAACTCTTTGTGCATCGCGGGCGGCTGCATCTGATGGGCTGCAACACCGAAAACGGCGATATTGTCATCGGCGCTTCGGACGACGAGGGAGAGACCTGGAGTGCACCGACGCATCTGTTCCGGGGCGCCGGTATGTCAACTCATAACGGCTGGCAGATGTGTCCCACACCGGTGATCGTGCATAAAGGCCGTATTTGGATGGCGACGGATTTCGGCGGCTGGGAAGAGCGCGGCGCTTTCACCAACGGCCTGATCAGTGCACCGGAAAACAGTGATTTGCTCGATCCTAAAAACTGGGTCTGTACCGATATGACGCAGGATCAATTCGATGCCGATTGGTTATTAAAAGGCGCGCCGAAAAACAGCCGTCCCGGTGCGATGCTCGAACCGAGTCCGGTGGTGGGCCTAAACGGCGAAATCATCTGCGTGACCCGCATCGGACTGGTGACCTGTGAGCCGGAATACGGGATCGGCGTACTGTTACGCGGCGATCCTGACAACCCCGAGAAGCCGCTTTCTTTGGAGGGATTTGCCGAGATGCCGAGCGGCTCCAACAGCCGAAGCCATGTTGTTTACGATGAAAAAAGCAAACAATATATCGCGGCGGGCAACATCTGCGTCGATCCGAAAACACCGGCGCAGCGCAATGTGCTTGCGATTGAGGCCTCATCCGATTTGATTCACTGGAGAGTGATTAAAATCGTCATCGATCACCGCAGTGATGACCCCAAATTCGTCGGGTTTCAGTATCCGACTTTTATCATCGACAAAGACGATCTTTTGCTTGTGTCGCGCACGGCGCTGCACGGTGCGGAGAATTTTCACAACGCCAATATGACGACTTTCCATGTCGTTGAAAATTTCAGGAGGTTATAAATTTATGAAAGAGATCACATACTTTTATTTGTCAGGGTGCCCGTTTTGTCGTTCCGCCGACCGCATGATCGAAGAACTGTGTGCCGAAAACCCGGATTATGCAAAAATCCCCGTGAAAAAAATAGAAGAGCGCGAAAATCCCGCGCTCGCCAATCAATATGACTATTTTTATGTGCCGTGCCTTTGGTTAGGACATCAAAAACTGCACGAGGGCGCAGCGTCCAAAGAGAAACTGCGGGCTGTTTTGCAACAGGCGATCAAGGAGTAGGCACACCGCCGTAAATGCAATAGCGGTTTTTGCCGGCGTTTTTTGCCTCATACATGGCGCGGTCTGCGTTTTTATAGAGTTCGTCGTAAGTACCCCGCCCGTTTTCGGAGAAAGCAAGCCCCAAACTGACCGAGATCGAGCGGGTCTTTTCATCGTGCGTATAAGTGCGGCGCAGCAGTTCGATCACTTGATTGGATTTAAACTCCATCCACTCTTTACCTGGAATGCTGGGTAAAAACACAATGAACTCATCTCCGCCGAGC
>CAZTDA010000393.1:0-2659 GCA_964612155.1 uncultured Eubacteriales bacterium
GCTTGGACAATTCCTGAAGGAAGTCCGGCTTGAGATGAAGAAGATCACCTGGCCGACGCATAAAGAATCGTTTAAGAAATTTATGCTGGTCATCGTCACCGTCGTCGTCTGCGCCGCAGTACTCTATGGATTCGACCGCCTGCTGCTGTTGCTTGCGGGTGTGATCGCAGGAAGCTGAGAGGAATTATGCCGGAAGCCGCAAAATGGTATGTCGTGCACACCTATTCAGGGTATGAAAGCAAGGTCTGCACCAATCTTGAAAAAATGGTGGAGAACCGCCATATGCAGGATCTGATCCTCGAGACCAAGATCCCGCTCCAGACCGTGACCGAGATTAAGGACAACAAGACCCGTGAGGTCGATCAAAAGTTGTTTCCCGGTTATGTGCTTGTAAAAATGGTGATGACCGATGAATCATGGTATGTCGTCAGAAACACAAGAGGCGTGACCGGTTTTGTCGGCGCAGCTTCCAAACCCGAACCGCTCTCCGAAACGGAGATCAACGCCCTCGGCGTTGAACAACGCAGTGTCAAAGTCGACTATGAAGTCGGCGACAGTGTGGAAATCACAGACGGTCCGTTCTCCGGCATGACCGGCGTCGTCGATAAAATCGATACCGCCGAAGGCCGTGTGCGCGTGATGGTGTTTGTGATGAACCGCGAAACCCCGGTCGATTTGGCCATGGATCAAATCGCTCCGGTATAATCCCACTCACAAGATTGTGAACTCCCGGCGCCGGAGTACAAAAAGGCGTCAAGTGGGAGGACGTTTAAAGAATGTCCGCCAATAACCACAAAATTGGAGGAAAGAAAAATGGCTCAAAAAGTCATTGGCTATGTCAAGCTTCAAATTCCGGCCGGTAAAGCCACACCGGCACCGCCTGTAGGACCGGCACTCGGTCAGGCCGGCGTGAACATCATGCAGTTCACCAAAGAATTCAACGAGAGAACAAAGGCCGACATGGGACTCATTATCCCGGTCGTCATCACGGTCTATTCGGATCGCTCTTTCTCGTTCATCACCAAGACCCCGCCCGCGGCAGTTCTGATTAAAAAGGCCTGCGGCATCGAGAGTGGTTCGGGTGTTCCCAACAAGACCAAGGTCGCCAAAATCACCTCTGCTCAGGTTCGCCAGATCGCAGAAACCAAGATGGTTGACCTCAACGCTTCCTGTGTCGAGACCGCGATGAAAATGGTCGCCGGTACCGCGCGCAGCATGGGCGTCGAAGTGATCGACTGACGGGAGGAACAGAATAATGAATCACGGAAAGAGATATGACGACAGCGCAAAGCTGTACGATAAATCCAAGCAATACGAAGTCGAAGAGGCGCTGCAGCTCTGCACGCAGACCGCAAAAGCCAAGTTCGACGAAACCATCGAAGTTCATGTCCGTTTAGGCGTCGACTCCCGCCACGCTGACCAACAGGTCCGCGGCGCTGTCGTCCTTCCCAACGGAACCGGTAAAACCGTCCGCATTCTGGCTATCTGCAAAAACGATGCGGCAAAAGCGGCCACAGCAGCCGGTGCCGATTATGTCGGCGCCGAAGAATTCGTCGAAAAGATCCAGAAAGAAAACTGGATGGAATTCGATGTGCTGGTCACAACCCCGGATATGATGGGTTTGATCGGAAAACTGGGTAAAATCCTCGGACCGCGCGGCTTGATGCCGAACCCCAAGGCCGGCACCGTCACGCCTGACATCGGCAAAGCGGTCACCGAAGCCAAGGCCGGTAAGATCGAATACCGCCTCGACAAGACCAACATCATCCACTGCCCGATCGGCAAAGCGAGCTTCGGCAAAGACAAGTTGGCCGAAAACTTCAACACTTTGCTCGGCGCAATCATCAAGGCCAAACCGGCAGCGGCAAAGGGACAGTATATCCGTTCCTGCACCGTGGTCTCCACCATGGGTCCGGCGGTCAAGATCATGACCAGCAAATTGGTGTAATTTAACCCTGTATTATAAAAGCGCCGTGGCAATTGCCACGGCGCTTTTTACTACATGACATTTAATCGGGCTGTTTTTCGGTAGGTTTTGTTGCTGCTGTCGATATAATCCGACATTTTTTATGTATAATGGTACAGAACCCTGCGCCGAGTATAAGCAAACCACCGGCAATGAGCCAAATCATGCGATAATCTACCAAAGAACTGACGAAAAAGCCGATCAAAGCGGTAAAAATCCCCCCTGTTTGAAGAATAAAAGAGAATAATGACAGAATACTTGCTCGTTGTTCAGGAGAGACATTGTGGTTCAGTAAAGTGCTTTCTGCCACACTGCCGGTCCCGACAAAAAAGTAGATTAAGATATATATACCGATGAACATGGGGATTTGGCGCTGCAATAAAAACAATCCAATCAATATCCCAAGCAACAGTTTACTTAAAATCAACCAAACGACCCTTGAATTTGGCTTTTTTGTAAACAGATATTCCGTCACTTTACTGCCGATAATCACGCAAACAAAACCCACAAAACTGATTACACCAAAAAGCCAGGAAGATGAGGTAATATTGCTGAAAGCGGGCTGCCAATAGGTCTCTACAGAGAAAAGGGCAAACCCGGTAAGGATGGCGAAGACAACTAAAACTTGAACAGTTCCTTTTTGCTTTAAAAAGCCAATGCTGCTTTTTACCTGTGAGCGAACATCGGTCGTTT
>CAZTDA010000394.1:0-2638 GCA_964612155.1 uncultured Eubacteriales bacterium
GGGGGCTATGAAGCGCGCTTTCATCATCCAGGTACAGGAGGACGGGATTGCGTAAATGTGGCCGTCGATCGTGTACATGGATTTGATTTCTTCGGGCAGGGCGTTCCAGACCGGATTATCTGCAAGATAATTCTCCAGCGGGACGGCGACACCGCTCTTGACGGCATTGTTCAGCCTTTCACAGCTTGTTATTGTGACCATTCCCGAAAAAGAAGATTTCTCGTTTATCACATCGTTAATCTGCGTACTAACGTTATTCGTGAGAGTTCCATCTTGATACTCGTTGGAGACGAAATTGAGTTCAACGCCGTACCGTGCGGACATCTTATCGAGCCACTCCTGCTTTTGAACGGCGGTGGTCTCATCACTGTTCGAGAAAAAATAGGGTGAAAGCAGGTTTAATTCTTTGGGATAATTGATGGTTTTTCCTGCGAGGTCTTTTGGCAGCGAGGTTGCAATTTCTCCGCAAGCGCCTAAAAGGGTACCGGAAGCGGTAATTGCTAAAATCAACAAATAGCTTAAAACTTTATTCCAAATCCCTTTTTTCTTGTAAGACATAATTGCACCTAACCTTTCTTTCAAGGTTCGTTTCTCCTCACAAAGCGTTGTCGCGATCACGCCTGCGGGGTAGCGGTGGGCTGCGGCGAGGTTGATCAGTGTCTCACCGTAACTTTGTTTTTCGTTTGCTTCCAAATTCTTGATCACGGCCTCATCGCAGGAGAGTTCACAGGCACGGTTTACTTCCCGGCGAATCAACCATACGAGCGGATTAAACCAATGTACCGCATTGACAAACAGCGTAAACCACTTATAAAGCAGATCATGGCGGTGTTTATGTGTCAACTCGTGCGCCAAAGCTCCCCGCAATTCTTCTTCCGTAAACTGAACATCAGGTAAAATGATGATCTGCCGGAACAGACCGATTAACATCGGCGTCTTCGCCAATTTGTTTTGATAGATTTTCACTTTGCAGCCGAGTTGTTTTCCGATTTCAAGCACGTTTTCATCCGCCTTCCGATTGCCCTTTTTCAATTGAAAGGTGAACCGATTGTAACTTACCAACGAAAAACCCAGAAATACCGCAAATCCTGCCAGCCATAGATAGGGGATCAACACGATAAAATCGAACGGCTTTACTGCGGCAGCGTTCGCTGTGGGCATAACCGTATCAACAGAGGCGAGGGCAGGAGCATTGGCCGAAACAGTTGCCGGAGAAGAAACGTTCTCGGCAATCTGCACCGGATTTGACTGTGAAACGGTTTGAACCGCTGTTTGCACGGAAGCGACCGCCGAAATGGGCTGGTAGGACGAAACCGTTGAGGTTGGCGAGTTCATGTTCCCCTCGTATATCCGATTGAGTAATGCACTTTCAGACGAGAACGGCAGCACCAAACGCACTAACGCAATCAGCCACAGATAATACAGCACCGATTTCGAGAGCTTTTTCTTCCAGATCGCCTTGACTGCAAAGCAAAGCCCCGCAATGACTGTTCCGGAAAGAGAAAGGGATAATATCAATAACAAAAAGTCATTCATTTTTTATCCTCCGGGTGGTTCACCTTGAACATCTCGCGCAGCTCGGCGATATCTTCATCGCCTAACTTCTTTTGCGAAAGCAGCGCGGCAACAAGGTCTTTTGCGCTTCCGGCATAAAGCCGATCAATCAAAAGCTGTGTGTTTGCGAGATTATATTCCTGTTCCGTGACCGTAGGCGAATAGTAAAAAATTTCTCTTTTATTAGCTAACACCGCTTCTTTTTGACAGAGACGGCGAAGCAGTGTGCGGGTCGTCGAAGAATCCCAGCCGCATTTCTTAAAAAGTTCATCTGTCAAAACCGAAACGGGAAGGGGTTTTTTGGCGGTCCAAAGCACTTTCATGACCTCGGCTTCGGATTCGGTGATCTTTGAAGATTTATCATTCATACGGCATATCTCCTCCTGCATCCATATGTTACGCGTGTAACTATCTATATGTTACTACTGTAACATTTATTTGTCAATAGTTTTCAGTAAAAATTTATAAAATATTTTTGAGCGAAAATCGGAGTTGACAAAATGGCTTAAACATGCTAAAATAATGCGCGTTTGCTGGCATAGCTCAGTCGGTAGAGCAGCTGATTCGTAATCAGCAGGTCGGGTGTTCGAGTCACCTTGCCAGCTCCATAAAAATAGAAACCTCTGAATTTTGGAGGTTTTTATTTTTTACCAACTAGATTCGTAATCAACAGGTCGGGCATTCAGAGCGTTTGGCACCATTGCCGACTCAAAAAAGATACTCGGAGTTCTGGGGATTTTTAAATTTTAACCTATGCTGGCATAACTCGTCGTGTAGATATGCTTTGTAAGTGAGAGCGCTCTTCTGACATCATACTTGCAAGATGTTCTCCGAAGAAATTCGGAGATTTTTTTATCTTTAAGTAAAACATAAAAAATTAACTGAATTGAAAAAACAAAAACGCCTTCTTAATAATTTCTTTATACATTCGTGCGCTCTTTAACCACCGTATTTATATCGCTTGTGATATAGTACATTTCGTGTGAAGTGATCTCACACGAGAAATATGAAACAAGCATCGAATTGAATTAATCAGTGAAAACGACTGAATATGCCCCGCGTATCATATCGATTATATTCGAAC
>CAZTDA010000395.1:0-2616 GCA_964612155.1 uncultured Eubacteriales bacterium
ACATTGGGTAAAACCACTTTAATTTTACCTTGAGTTTAAAGTGGTTTTACTATAAATCAATCAAATCTTCGCGGTGATTTTATCTTTCACCGCTTTATTTTCATACAGCCATTTTGCCGAATCGGTCAGTGTCTCGGCGGCGCTTCGCGGGGAATAGCCGAGTTCGGTTTTGGCTTTAGTAATATCGTAATTGCAGTTTGAATTCAAAGTTTTCAAGGCAAAGCGGGAGAAAACCGGCTTTTTGCCGCGCACTTTGTAATAGAACACCCCAAGCTCGGAAAAGGCGTTTACAAACCAAAGCGGCAGTTTGACCGGGATTTTTCGCCCGTAAATCGGCGATAAAATCTCGAAAAGCCGCGTCACCGTGACCACCTCACCACCGAGAATATAGCCGTTTCCGGGTTCGGGTTTTTCTGCGATTTGAATAATTGCATGCGCTACATCGCGCACATCGACAAAGTTATAGCATCCTTCGACCCGCGCCAGCGGTTTATTAGTGATAAAGTCTAAAATCACTTGCCCGACGTTCGAGACCTTGTAATCATACGGCCCTATGACCGCGGTCGGGTAGGCAACCGAGGCATTAAGCTTGCCGTCTTTGGCCAAATTCAACACATATTCGGTCGCCATGGCCTTGGATTTGCCGTAAATCCCATCAAGCTTTTCGGGATAAAACGCACTCGGTTCGGTGATCGGAGAATGCGAATCGGGTTTGCAAATGGCATCGACGCTGCTTATGTAAACAAACTTTTTCACCCGTTTTCGAACGCAGCAATCAGCGAGAATTTTCGTCCCCTCATAGTTCACCCGCATCACCTCATCCGCGTCCTCGTCGGTGATGGCAATCATGCCTGCACAGTGGATGACAATGTCGTCATCGGTTAAGAGCCGGTCAAGAAATTTGGGGTCGCAAAAACTGCCGACCGCGAGCTCTGCATCGAGACCGGCAATGGCTTCATCGTCAGTTCGTCGCACAACTAATACCACATCCCGATGGTCGCCGCACAGCATTCTCGCGACGTTGTTTCCGATGTGTCCGGTTGCGCCGGTGACGACGAATCTGCTCATTTGAGTTTGACGACGGTTACGCCGTCTTCCCCCTCTCCGTATTTCCCGAGCCGAAAACTTTTGACATTCGGATGATCTTTTAAAAGGTTATGCACCCCACGCCGCAGCGTTCCGGTGCCTTTGCCGTGGATAATGGTCACAAGTGTCAGATGATTGATCACCGCGTCGTCAATAAACTGCTCTACCACCGGCATGGCCTCGACCAATTCCATATGTCGGATCATGACGCTGGTCTCAACCGCGCGGTCAAAACGTGACACACCTGAAAAGCTGACATGACCGTCATCTTTGCGTTTTTGTTTCTTATCGGCAAGCCGGATCCGGTTTTTTGCCACCTTGACTTTGCCCATACCGATGTCGACTGTGATCTTGCCCTTACCCTCGGCGACCTCAACGACAGTGCCGTCTTTGTCAAAGTCGGGCAGCCAGACGGTGTCTCCGACAGCAAGGGGGCGGGGCAGGGTGTAATTTTCATCATAACGCGGCCTTTGAACAGGGTCGGCGATCTGTTCCATCTTTTTAATCTGGCTTGCAATCTCGTCCTTTGCGCGTCGGGCAAGCTCATCCGGCTTGCTTTTATCCTCTTTGCGGATGGCTTCAATCTCTTTGATCAAACGGTCATATTCAAAGCGCAGCGATTGGATGATGCGAAGTTGGTCGGCGCGCTGGCGCTCGAGTTCCTTGTCAAAATCAACTTGTGCTTTTTTCAGCACGCGGTCGTGGTTTTGTTTTTCGAGTTCGGCCTCTCGGCGAAGACGAGTCATCTCTTCGCTGTCGTTTTCGAGCTTCTGGCGTTCCGTCTCCAATTGCCGCATGACTATGTCGAGTTGCAGCGTCTTTTTGTCCATGACTTCCTTTGCCCGTTCGATAATCGAATCGTTCACACCCAGTCGTGTCGAAATGGCAAACGCGTTGGAACTGCCCGGCACACCGATCAGCAGTTTATAGGTCGGCTTCAGCGTCGCCACATCGAATTCGCAGCAACCGTTGGTGACGCCCGGATTGGTGATGGCGTATTGTTTTAACTCGGCATAGTGGGTCGTCGCGACGATCTTTGCACCTTTTTTACGTAGGTCCTCCAAAATTGAGACGGCCAGCGCAGCGCCTTCCGCAGGATCGGTGCCCGCACCGAGTTCGTCCAGCAGCACCAAGCTCTCACAGGTCGCCTGTGCCAGTATTGATACAATATTCGTCGTGTGCGCCGAAAATGTGGAAAGCGACTGCTCAATGCTCTGTTCGTCGCCGATATCGGCCAAAATTTTATCAAACCAGCTGATTTTGCTGTGTTCTGCCGCAGGAATCATCATCCCGCAGCTTGCCATCATGCAAAATAGGCCGACGGTTTTTAATACGACTGTCTTGCCGCCGGTGTTCGGGCCGGTGATGACCAGTGTGTCAAAAACTTCGCCCAGACGCACATCGACCGGGACAACAATCTTTTTGTCGATCAGCGGATGCCTTGCTTTCTTAATATCGATGATTCCATCGTCGTTGTAATCGGGCAGATATCCGTTCATGGCGATGCCGAGTTCGGACTTTGCGAAAATC
>CAZTDA010000396.1:0-2607 GCA_964612155.1 uncultured Eubacteriales bacterium
CGCGCGGTACCCGGTGGGCAGACGCAGTGCTTTGCGCAGCTCGTCTCCTCGTCTTCATAGGGCCGCATCGGCAGTTCCTCGGAATACAGCACTTTCAGCTTTTCAACCCCGCGCTTTCGCAGCTCCAGCCGCATCACCCGCGCCAATGGGCAGGTTTTGGTCTGATAGATGTCCGCGACCCGCAGCATGGTCGGGTCGACCTTGTTCCCCGTGCCCATCGATGAAATCACCGGAACTCTGGCGGCTTGCGCCCGCAGGATAATTTCCAGCTTTCCCGTCACCGTATCAATCGCGTCGACCACATAGTCAAATTGCGAAAAATCGAATTGCCCTGCGGTATCGGGCAGGAAAAAGCATTGATATTTATGCACAACCGCTTTCGGGTTGATGTCCAAAATCCGCTCCTCGGCCACATCCACTTTATATTGCCCCACGGTTTTATGCGTCGCGATAATTTGGCGATTTAGGTTGGTCAGACAGACCCTGTCGTCGTCGATCAGGTCAAAAGTCCCAACCCCGCTGCGCGCCAGCGCCTCAACGACGTTGCCGCCCACACCGCCGATGCCGAAAACGGCCACCCGGCTCTGCGCCAGCTTTTCCATCGCCTCTTTGCCGAAAATCATCTGGGTTCTCGAAAACTGATCCAACCCGTTGTCTCCTTTTATATAATATACGTTAATTCACCGCGTCGCTTGCGCGCATGGCCAAAATCGTCTTGCCGATCAAATCGTCCAGTTCCCATCCGAGCATCGCCGCGCCTTGCTCAATGACCTCGCGCGAACAGCCCGCCGCAAACTTTTTGTCCTTATATTTCTTTTTCACCGACGAGACCTCGAGGTCGGATACGCTTTTCGACGGGCGCATGACCGCCGCCGCGCCGATCAATCCGGTCAGTTCGTCAACCGCAAACAATACCTTTTCCATCTGATGTTCGGGCTTGATGTCGACGGTAATCCCGTAGCAATGGCTAGCGCAGGCGCGAATCGTGCGCTCGTCGACGCCGTTTTCACGCATCAATTCCTGACTTTTAATGCAGTGCTGTTCGGGAAACTGCTCAAAATCGAGGTCGTGCAGCAGCCCGACAATTGCCCAAAATTCTTTTTCATCGCCGTAACCGAGTTCTTGGGCATACCAGCACATCACATCTTCCAAAATACGCGCATGAAGCAGGTGAAATTCACCTTGATTATATTTTGTGAGCAGTTCCCACGCCTGCTCTCGGGTATAAGCCATTTTAAAAATCCTCTCAATCACCAATTTTCGTGAAAAAGCCATGGGCGGAAACCCGTCCATGGCTCATTCTACACGCTTTTTCGGTTTCTGTAAACAGTAACCCGTAGGGGCGCACCTGCGTGTGCGCCCGCCTTCGTTCTCGTAGGGCGTGACGACCTCGGCACGCCGCGTTTCTCGTCGCTGGAAAATGGAATTGGGAATTAGCAGATTGAGAACGGCTTTGTATCTTGCGCTCCGTTGCGGGCGATACGGGCGCGGCCCGTTGGAATCGCCCCTACCCCGTATATTCCTGCGAAATCGGGCGCACACACAGGTGCGCCCCTACATCATCCTACTCCGCAAACAACGGTGTGGACAAATACCGCTCACCCGTGTCCGCCAACAGCGCCACGATGACCTTTCCCTTGTTCTCGGGTCTCTGCGCCAACTTGGCAGCGGCCCAGACCGCAGCGCCGGACGAGATGCCGACCAACACGCCGTCGGTTTTGCCGAGTTCTTTGCCCACAGCAAACACGTCGTCGTTTTCGACCGTGATGATCTCGTCGTAGATTTTCGTGTTCAGCACCGCCGGGACAAAACCCGCGCCGATGCCTTGAATCTTGTGTGATCCGGGAACACCGGTCGAAAGAACCGGAGAAGCGGCGGGTTCAACCGCGACGATTTTAACGGACGGCTTTTTGGATTTCAGATATTCGCCCACGCCGGTAATCGTACCGCCGGTTCCGACGCCCGCAACAAAGATATCCACTTCGCCGGCGGTGTCTTCCCAAATTTCGGGGCCGGTGGTCGCACGGTGAACCGCCGGGTTTGCGGGATTCACAAATTGTCCGGGGATAAAGCTGTCCGGGATTTCCTTCGCCAATTCATCCGCCCTAGCGATCGCGCCTTTCATGCCCTTCGCGCCCTCGGTCAAAACAATCTCAGCACCGTAGGCCTTGATCAGGTTTCTACGCTCGACCGACATGGTCTCCGGCATCGTGAGAATGATCCGATAGCCCCTTGCTGCCGCGACCGCTGCAAGCCCGATGCCGGTGTTCCCGCTGGTCGGCTCAATGATGACCGAGCCCTTTTTCAAAACGCCTTTGGCCTCCGCATCGTCGATCATCGCCTTGGCGATGCGGTCTTTGACGCTGCCCGCCGGATTGAAATATTCGAGTTTCACGATGATTTTCGCGTTCAGCCCGTGAGCTTTTTCATATCCGCCGAGTTCCAGCAGCGGAGTTTTTCCGATCAATTGATCGATGGTTAGATAAATTTTTGACATGATGACTATCTCCTGACTGCGATTATTCGATCGCTTTAAAACCGTGCTCGAGATCGGCGATGATGATCTTCTTCATCAACGAATGGCGTTCCAGCCGCAAGATCGCCCGC
>CAZTDA010000397.1:0-2602 GCA_964612155.1 uncultured Eubacteriales bacterium
GAACAAGATTGATGAGCTACAGTTGCTATTTCGGGGACTGCCTTCTGAAAATCAAAGACGAGGACAACCTCCTGCGCAACAGTCAGTTATCCCTCTTTTTGAATCCGAAACCCCATCACAGTGCTGTCTCCTGTACACTCATACGCGGTGAAGCTCCCGCAAAATTACGCCTAAAAATTATCGCCGATGATCAAAATGTGGTCGTGCGGAAAACCGAGACAGGATGGCTTTTTTCAAGCGGCAGCGCAAGTCAAAGCTGCGATATCACAACCAACCGCGACTGTTCTGAATTATGTGCTTATCTGCCCTTTGAAAAAGGGCAAAACGAGTCGGAACAAAAAGAAACGTTGCTTCAGCTTCTGAGAATCGTTTTGGAATGTCATCTTACCCATTGTGGGATGATCTCCGTACACGCATCCTGTATCAAACACAATGGCGAAGCAATTCTTTTTTCTGCCCCTTCCGGAACAGGTAAAAGCACACAGGCAATGCTTTGGCAGCAAAGGTTCGGCACGGAAATTCTGAGCGGCGACAGACCGCTGGTGGGGTTAGTTTCAGGACATGTGCATGTATACGGCGTGCCTTGGGATGGCAAAGAACAGATTTTTTCTCAAAGCGACTCCCCTGTCAAAGTAATCGTCGAGCTTCGTCAAGCCGCCGAAAACAGAATTCGGAGATTGGACAAGGATCAGGCTTTTCGGCTGTTGATAAAACAATGTTTTATCCCGATGTGGGATGACGAAGCCAAGTTTATCGCGGTCAAGACCATTCTTGCGCTTACCGAATCAATTCCGTTTTATCGTCTGTTTTGTCTTCCGATCGAAGCTGCAGTTGAATTACTTAATACAGCTCTCTTTAATAATCAAAACTCACATACAGGGATGGTACAAAAAGATATGAAAATCGTCGACGGCTTTATTTTACGAAATGTTGCGGACGAGTGGATCGTGATGCCCGCAGGCGATCATATCAAGGACTTCGAAGGCGCCATCGTACTCAACGAGGTCTCGGCGTTTATCTGGAAACAGCTCGCCGCCCCGATTTCGAAGGAGGATTTACTTTCTGCTGTCCTGTTCGAATACGATATCGATCAAGCCACCGCGTCAGCTGATCTGGACGAATTTCTCGCTTTGCTCGAAAGCAAGAGCTTTTTGGAAAAAAACTGACCGGAAGGAAAAGTCAGAAGTATGTCAAAGCTTTTAGAAGCGCTTGCTTCAAAAGAGGAACTTGAAAAGTCAAACTTGTTCGAGCGTTATCTCATTAATATGGCAATCAAAAAAGGGATACCCCTTAGCGGACATTTCGAGTTGACACCGCGATGTAACCTTAACTGCGTGATGTGCTATGTACATTTGACCAGAGATCAAATGTACAAACCCGAGCTTTCGACCGAGGAATGGATAATGCTTATTGATCAAGCTTGCGACGCGGGAATGATGTATGCTGCGCTGAGTGGCGGCGAATGTTTTCTTCATCCCGGTTTTTGGGAGATTTTCGACCACCTGCAGCGCAACGGTGTTCTGGTCACGGTGTTGACCAACGGCACTCTCATAGATGAGGAAGCGGTCGAACGTTTATGCGAACGCAATCCAAAACGCGTCCAGATTTCAGTTTACGGCAGCAGCCCAGAGGGATACGAACAGGTTACGGGTAGTAGGGAGGCCTTTTATAAGGTGGACAAAGCGATTACTCTCTTGACCGAGGCAAAGCTTCCCATTAATTTCGCGATAACGGTAACCAAACAGTTGCTGCCCGACCTGAAAGCAACACTAAACTATTGCGATTCTAAAAAAAGAGGAGTTACCAGAGTGAACTCCTACCTGTTTGAAGCGAGATCCGATACCGGAAGAGAATACAGAAATTTTAAGTTAACCGCAGACGAACAGCATTTGGTATCCGATATACAGCAAGAGGTGTATTATAAAGGCAATACTTTTGATTTAATCGATAATACGAAATGCGAACAGGTGTTAATAAAGGAAAATCGTCTCGTTATTCCGGAGAAAGGTCTTAGCTGTACGGCAGGGAGATATGGATTTGCCATCGACTGGGACGGTAAAATGATTCCGTGCAGCGTATTCGATTTTGCCTCAAGGTACCCTCTGACCGAGGGATTTCAAGATTCGTGGGCGTTTATCAATAAAAAGTGCAGTGAATATAAAAATCCTGTTGAATGTTCGGTATGCAGCTTTAATCAAGATTGTCGAAAATGCCCGGCTGAGCACTACGGAAAAGCTGGAGAAGGACATATAAATCCTTCTGTATGTGCCGAACTAAAGCAGATGCTTAATTTATGATATGTTCCGCTATAAACGGTTCATATATAGAAAAAACGAAAGGAATATATTTATGAAAAAAATGTATGAAAAACCCCGCATGGAAGTTGCGGAATTCCGTTTTGCGGAACACATCGCGGCGTCAGGCACACAAGCGCCTGATATTTATGCTTGTGAAACTGCTCGTAAGTTGAATGGCGTGGTAATAAGTGGCGCGACAGGTACAACCTGTTACTCATATTCAACGCAACTTTAATAAAACCTGAAACAGTTATTACTTTAAATAATAGCGGCAAGTTAAAGTTTGTGAGCCACTAAGGTTTTAT
>CAZTDA010000398.1:0-2599 GCA_964612155.1 uncultured Eubacteriales bacterium
TTTTGATACATACTTTTATATAAACGAACGAAATATTTGGCGACACGCTTGGATTGTCCTTTGGTATATACCTCTTTTTCCTCGAAAAGGTCATTCAGCATTTCCATGGCTGCCATCATTCTCTGCTGATAATTTTTGTGAACTTTACAAAGCACATTTTCGCGATTTTTTATTTCCGAGACGCATTTTTCTTCCAAATCATGTTCCTTGGTAATGTCCAGCAGCAAAACCGCCAAGCCCTTATAATTGCCTTCTTCGTCCATGAGCGGAATACATTTTGTCTGCCAGATTTTATGATCACTTTGAATGACCGCCATGCGAAGCCAACTTGGTTCAAAATCCGTTTTGATGTGTTCAAGGCCGCATTTTACCATCTCACGATGTCTTTTTCATGGCAGTCCAGCAGATTATGAACAGTTTTCCCTCTTTTATAAATGCAGGACTGCGCAGAGGGATTTGCGTAAACAATCTCCCCCGCGTAATCACATAAAACGATCCCCTCCGGCAAATTCTCGAGCAACAGTCCGAACAGGTCGTTAACAACGTCTTGAATCGTTTACTCCACCTCCGTAAAATATACGCTCCGTGCATTTTGCAGAATAATATAAAACATTATAACAGCGACCGCTTTTTAAATTATAACACATATTTTTTAGTTTGTAAAATACCTGCTTCATATTTTACATTGATTGTGTTAAATGTTGAAAACTTTACAATTTACCGCCGTTCACATAGGAAAAACGAGGCGTTGTTAGAAACGCCTCGCAAAAATAAATTAAAAATTCTTATTGATTGATTTGTTTTGCCAAATGCTCTTCTAAAAGCGCTAAATTGCCCTTTAAAATCTTTAAAGCATATGCTTGGGTTTCTTTTTGATTTGCGGGCACAGCGTTCATACTTTCTTCCAGCTTCGTAATCAGTTCCTTTTGCTTTTCGATGTCTTTTCTGAGTTTCTCTGTATATTCCATGGTTCAATCCATCCTTTCCGAACAATTGATTGCTATCAATTTCAATGGCATAACCCTGCTGATTTTGTATCATAAATAAGCCGATTTCATATGCGCCATTGACGCGCTGTCAGCATTGGAGGATATTGTTGTTTTCACCATTATTCAATAGATCCTGCGGGCAATTACATTTCAATTCATTGTTTAATACAAGATTACGGTCGGCGCCCTCGACCAGTTCAATACCGTTGTTGTTGTTAAACGCGACTTCATTGTCTTGAATAATATTGAAATCGTTCAGGACACGAATTCCGGTTCCCTCATTGTCATTGACGGTGTTATATCCGATAAAGTGATTTTGCGAAACCGCTAAAATTCCGTTTTGCTGATTATTGCGCAACCTGTTGCCGACAATCGAGGTGTTAGGGCCGACTAACTGGGTACCCTGCGCATTATTATCTTTTGCGCAGTTATTGTATACCAGATTATTCGCCCCGAAAATTTCAAAGCCCGATCCCTGGTTGTTTCTTGCGGTATTGCCCGCAAAGACGTTATTCGCATCCTCAATCAGCAGACAATCAAAACCGTCGTCAGTGCAATGATGCACGCAGTTCTCCACAATAAAATTCACGCCTACGCCACCACCGGCAACTCTGATGCCGTCAAATACTTCTGATACTTGATTCCTTAAAATTAAATTGGAGCTGCTCGCAAAGACCTCAATTCCGCTGACACCCGTTGAGCTGATCTTATTTTTTACAATGCGGTTCGCTGAGCCGCCAAAGACCAGAATGCCGCCGGCAATATAGTTGCGAACCGTTATGCCCGTAATTTCCACACCGGTAACGCCGAAAAGAATAAACGCAAGCGCCAATACACCGGCCCCGTCGAAAATGACCTTGCTGCCGTTTGCCACAAGTCGAATATTGTCTTTCCCGATTAACACGGATTGTTGATAGACACCGTTTTCCAGCAGCAGCACATCCCCCGGGGATACCGTAGCCGATGCAATGAAGAGGGTGATGTTGGTATTCGATGATATATAAAATGTTGCCATACTAAAACACCTTTCCTTAGAATAAGACAAGTGCCCGCAACATTGTATTCATTAAAAATCAGACCCGTGAAAACAATTCTCTATAAAAAAACAAAGCCGACCCGCTCAATACGTTTCGGACATCATGAAAACCTTTCAATTGAAAAAAAAAACGGTTTATGTTATGATTAAATCGTAATTCATTTATTGAAATCGGTATTTTATGATCTTTCATCCCGAAAAACTGAAATCCCTCGGCATCAGCCAATCCGGCCTGATTGCGCCTGCACAAATCCCCTTTTCGCCGGAGGTGCGTAAGCTCTGCGAGGGCAATGTCTGCCGCAGCTACGGCACAACCTGGGCCTGCCCGCCCGCTGTCGGCACCGTGGACGAATGTAAAAATAAGTGCCTGTCATATCAACACGCACTGGTCTTTAATCAGGTTTTTGCGCTTGAGGATTCCTTTGATTTCGAGGGTATGCGCGACGGACACGCGGCGTTCAAAGACACCTGCGATAAGCTCTACGACCTCGTCAAAATGCAGACCGATGACTTTTTATTACTCTCCAACGAAAGCTGCAAACGATGCAAACAGTGCACTTATCCCGACAGCCCC
>CAZTDA010000399.1:0-2592 GCA_964612155.1 uncultured Eubacteriales bacterium
CCGCTATGCGGGGCTTGTCCTGAGCTTGTCGAAGGGTTCGAAATGACAAATCAAAAATTTCCACAAGCATAGTATCTATATCACAGCGATCATGTCCACCAGGCCGTGAAGGACCTCATGGTATTCGGCGGACACGGAAAGGTCTGCGAGACGCTGCAGCAGGCAAAAGAGGCCTGCCTGCCTTATGCTGCCGCCGGCGGTATCGCAGGTGTTACCATCGGGGCGTTTATCGGGTTGATCTATTTGATTTTGCATTATAAGTTTAAAGGAGACGGTGTAACCGCGCAGCAGTTGGCCGAATCTCCGAACGCCGACAGCAACAGAAAAATGCTTCGTGCGCTTTTAAAGATCTCAATTCCAATTGCAATAGGAGCGATTGCACTCAATCTCTCGAGCTTGATCGACAACATCACCATCAATGCCCGCATGACGTCGTTGATTCAAAAGTTCCCCGATTATTTTCAAAACATGTATTCATCCGTTATCAGCGACCCCAAAGTCGGAGCAGGCTCACTTGATAAACTGCCGAACTATCTGTGGGGTTTATACGGCTACGGATTGGTATTTTATAATCTCATCCCGATGATCACCCTCAACTTCGGCATCAGCGCACTGCCGGCTGTCACGCATTATTGGACCATCGGCGATCACGGCAAACTGCACGAAAACATCGAGCGCGCTATCCGCGTGACGGCGCTCATCGCTTATCCGGGCGCGCTCGGACTCGCGGTGCTGTCAAAACCGATTTTGACGATGTTTCATCAGAGTGCGATGGGTATAGCCGGAGTTGCGGCAGCGACGCCATTGCTGCAGATTTTGGCTATTACGTTGATCTTCGGTGCGCTCTGCACACCGCTCGGCAGCATTTTACAAGGGCTCGGAAGACCCGATCTGCAGGTGAAAATCGTGTTCGGCGGCATCGGCATCAAACTGCTGACCAATTTCTTTTTAATCGGCATCCCGCAGTTCAATATCAACGGCGCGCCGGTGGGAACATTTTTGTGTTATGCGTTCATCTTTTTCTGCGAGCTGTGGTATACGTTTAAAATCAGCAAAATACAACTCAATTTCAGAAACACCTTCTTTAAACCGCTCGCATGTGCGGCGTTATGCGCAGCCGCTGCTTTCGGCGTATATCATCTGGTGCACGAGGTGTTGTCGCTTTCCAATGTGATTTCAATTGCTGCGGCGATAATCGCGGGCGTGGTTGTGTATGTTGTTTCGTTATTTTTACTGCGTGCAATCAGCAAAGAGGACGTTTTATCCCTCCCAAAAGGAAAAAATATCGCAAAGGTACTTGAAAAACATCATTTAATCGGTTAGAATAAAGACAATTCCGAGGCGGAGGTATAATTTGGTCCGTTTTGAAGAAAAATCCAATTACAAAATTGATGATCTGCTTGAGATCATGCAGATTTTGCGCAGTCCCGAGGGTTGCCCGTGGGACAGGGAGCAATCGCACGCCACCATTAAGAAAAACATGATCGAAGAGGCCTATGAGGCCGCCGAGGCGATTGAGCTAAACGACAGCACCGCTTTGTGCGAAGAACTCGGTGATGTGCTGTTACAGATCGTCTTCCATACACAGATGGCTGCCGAAACCGACACCTTCGATTTCGACAAGGTCTGCGACGGAATCTGCAAAAAGCTGATCTTGCGCCACCCTCACGTTTTCGGCGATGTCAAAGCCGATACCGCCGATAAGGTCTTGGACAACTGGGCGGAGATTAAAAAGACCGAAAAAGGACAAGCTGATACCGCAGATGTGATGAACGCGGTCGCCCGTTCGCTGCCCGCCTTGATGCGCGGACAAAAAATCGCAAAAGCGGCGGTCAAGGGCGGTATTTTGGAGCCGGTTCAAAAACAACCCCAAGCAAGCGAAAAGATCAACACACTCATCTGGGAAGCGGTTCGCATCGCAGTCGCCGAAAAAATAGATGCCGAAGAGGTTTTTACGGATTTTTTGAACGGTTATATCTCAAAGATTGAGTAATAAAGTCTATTCCCGGCGTTTTACGCCGTGAATATATAAGCAAAAGAAGCAAAAACACGATTAATGAAAAAATTAATTGGGAGGAAAAATCAATGACAAAGCAGGAACTTATCAATTCCATCGCCGACAAGACGGGCTTTACCAAAAAGGACTCCGACAAGGCGCTTGAAGCGTTTGTCGAGACAGTGACAAATGCCCTGAAAACCGGTGATAAGGTCGCGCTGGCGGGTTTTGGTACATTTGAAGTCAGAACCAGAAAAGCCAGAGTCGGCATCAATCCTCGCACCAAGCAGAAGATTTCGATTCCTGCGGCCAAAACACCGGCTTTTAAAGCAGGAAAAGCACTCAAGGACGGCGTGAAGTAATTTTTTATACTCTTTTCTTTTAAACAGCAGCATCTCTGCCGTTTAGACCGCCGTTAACGGTGGGTGCGGTGTCAATGTGATGCATAAGACACCGGAAAAACAGTATTATTGCCATAGGCCGTTCCGCGAACAGCGGGGCGGCCTTTGTCATAACAAGGGGGGAAACGACATGAGATTGGATAAGTATCTGAAAGTCAGCCGACTGATCAAACGCCGGACCGTGGCCAATCAGGC
>CAZTDA010000400.1:0-2584 GCA_964612155.1 uncultured Eubacteriales bacterium
TCCGGGCAGCTGTCCGTTTTTGATATAAGGAATCCGCCCTTGAAGAGATTTGGGGGCGGATTTCTTTTTGCCCGAGAATTGCTTTTTACAGGGAAAAGATGTAATATGAAATTATCTATACAAGCGCAAATTCTCGATCAAAAAAGGAGGACAAAATGATAAAAGCCGGTATTCGAGTTTTGTTGTGTTGCTTTATGGCAGCGGTTTTATTGTTTAACGCTTCGGGGTGTGTGCGAATTGCCGCAGAGGATTTGATGCAGGGTGTCATTGGGCAGGAGGTTGCGGGGAAAGCGACCGACGACGCGTTTATTTCTGCATATGCGGATTTTGCAGTGGAACTGTTTAAGAAGACCGTGGCAAAGGGTGAAAATTCGCTTATTTCGCCGCTCTCGGTCATATTAGCATTGGCTATGACGGCGAACGGTGCGGATTCCCAAACCAAATCGGAGATGGAGGCCCTGCTCGGCGGGGATATTCCACTCGAGGATTTAAACGAATATCTGTATTCCTATATACAAAATCTGCCCTCGGCGGAGAAATACAAGCTCAAAATGGCCAATTCGATCTGGTTTAAAGACGACGGCTCTTTAAGCGTGAAACCGAACTTTTTGCAGATCAACGCGAGTTATTATAATGCGGCGGCTTATATGGCACCTTATAATAGCCAAACGCTGACCGATATCAATAACTGGGTCAGTAAAAACACCGACGGTATGATTGATAATGGTCTCGATCAACTTGATCCCAATACAGTGTTTTGTTTGATCAATGCCGTGGTTTTTGACGCCAAATGGGAGTCAAAATACAGTAGAAACGATGTTAATGAAGATCAATTTTATGCTTATAACGGAACTGTGCAGACCGTTGAGATGATGAGTTCGGAGGAGGAGTATTATCTCGAAGATGGCATGGCAAAGGGATTCATTAAGAATTATAAGGACGGAAAATACAGTTTTGCAGCGTTGCTGCCGAGCGAGGGTGTTTCAATTGATGATTACATCGCATCTCTTACCGGAGAAGGTTTAGTCACAACCTTTGAAAACAAAAGCGGTTGGGGTGTGAATGTAACAATGCCAAAATTTTCGAATGACTACACGGTAATAATGAACGATGCATTGAAAGCACTCGGCATGACAGAGGCTTTTAAAAAAGACAACGCCGATTTTTCAAGACTGGGCACATCATCAAAAGGGAATATATATCTCGGTGAAATACTGCAAAAGACCCATATCGAGGTGGATGAAAACGGTACGAAGGCAATTGCGGCGACATTTTCATTTCCTTTTACCACTGCCGCAGGGCCAAGCTACACCGTAAAACTCGACCGTCCGTTTGTGTATGTGATCGTCGACAACGCGACCAACCTGCCGATCTTTATCGGCACGGTGCTGAGCGTCGGCTAAAGACGGCATACTGCTTTTTGGGCAGCTGTCCGTTTTTGATATAAGGAATCCGCCCTTGAAGAGATTCAAGGGCGGGTTTCTTTTTGCCTGAGAATTTGCTTTTTGCAGGGAAATGATGTAATATAACTATATAAATTTACGTTTTGAGAGTTTATAAGGCGTGAAAAATAATTCATTTTATCTTTAAAACCCTCTTGACTCGCTCGTTGCGTATGACTTTATAATGGTCGCATAATGATTTAGGCGGACCAAAAAATGGGCGAGCTTATAAAAATCCGTGAAATGTCAATGCAATATGGCATCTCAGCACGCGCTTTAAAGTATTACGAGGAAATGGGGTTGATAAGAAGCATCCGAAGCGACGATTATGCATACAGGCTGTATGACGACGCTGCCGTACAACGGCTGGAGCAAATTTTGATCCTACGCAAATTAAACATCAGCTCAAGGATATCCAACGCATATTCAACACAGCCGGTTCTGAGGTCGTTTTGGAAGTGCTAAGCAAAAAGGTCGATGCCATTGATGAAGAAGTTTCTCTCTTGCACGAACTCAAAGAGATCGTTCTGGATTTCATCCGTCAAATCGAGCAAGCCGATTTCGGCAAGGAATCCGATGTGAAGCTGCTTTATGTTAAGGCGAAAGAAATTGAAACGCAGCTGGTGAATGTGGATTACGACGGGAATACGGCAAATGTGAACCGCCTGTTAGAGGTTACAGATAAGCTTTCGGCTGCACCTGACATCGTGGAAAAACGGTCATATTGCTACTTGATATTCAATCTGGGAAGCGTGAGTAATGTGCTTAAGGCGTGCGAGATGTATGACAAAGCGTTCGGAGCGGAAAAACTTACGGAGGAAAAGGGATTTATTGAACCGGACAGTTGGATTGGCGTTGATATAAAACTGTTTAATTTCACCATATTTATGCAGTCCACCAGTAATCCGCTCGGAGGAAACTGCTGCGTTAAATTCAGCTCGCAAAAAGAGCTGTTGAAAGCTTATGATATTGTCAGTCAAGAAGCTGTTGAGTGTTCGTTAAATACGGACTGGCATTGGACTCCTCTGTCCGCCATTATTAAAGATATGTTCGGTGTAAACTGGTTGTTTTGTGTTTGATAAAGATGATCGCAAATGATCAAAACGGCTCTTATAAATTTATTTTGTATTTTTTAGAATAAG
>CAZTDA010000401.1:0-2564 GCA_964612155.1 uncultured Eubacteriales bacterium
GAGGATAAGCCGGACGGCTTTGCCTGAAGGAAATTTATTGTTGCGGCGGCCTTTGCGCTGCCGCTTCTTTATCTTGCCATGGCGCCGATGATATCGGATCGGCTCCCGGCAATTTCACCGGCGTCAAACCCGATTTTGTTCAGTGTCGTGCAGCTTTTATTGTGCATCCCGGTATTGATTGCAGGCGGGCGGTTTTTCACCGTCGGCGTCTCGGCGGTCTTTCACGGTGCGCCGACTATGGATACTTTGGTCGCGGTTGGCAGCGGCGCGGCGGTTATTTACAGCGTCATCAACACCGTCAAAGTTCTTTTGGGAGATCATCACGCTGTTCACGGGTTATACTTTGAGTCCGCTGCCATCATCATCACGCTCGTGATGTTGGGAAAAACGCTTGAGGGTTCCGCCAAACGGCGTACCGGACAAGCGGTGGAAAAGCTGATCAAACTCGCCCCGAAAACCGCAACCTTATTGATTAATGGCGAACAGCAAACCGTCGCCGTCTCGGAAATTCAAGTCGGCGACAGCATTTTGGTCAAACCGGGCGAATCGTTCCCGGTCGACGGCGAAGTGACCGGCGGTGACTCCCGGGTTGACGAGAGTATGCTGACCGGGGAGAGCGTTCCGGTGAAAAAGAGCGTGGGCGACCGCGTGTTTGCGGGTACGCTCAACCAAAACGGCAACCTGATCTACTGCGCTAAGGGTATCGGGGCCGACACGGTGCTCTCAAAAATCGTCGCCGCCGTCGAAAACGCCCAAAACACGAAGCCGCATCTGGCCAAACTCGCCGATAAAGTAGCCGGAATCTTTGTGCCCGTGGTGTTCGGCATCGCCATTGTTGCGACCGCCGCATGGGCGATAGCAGGGAAAGAGTTTGAGTTTTACTTAAACATTTTCATCAGCATCCTCGTGATCGCCTGCCCCTGTGCGCTCGGGCTTGCCACGCCCATTTCGGTGGTGGTCGGAACCGGTCTCGGGGCCTCGCACGGCATCTTATTTAAAGACGCGCAAGCACTTGAAACGTTATCCGGCGTGGACACGGTTGTCTTTGACAAAACGGGTACCCTTACCGTCGGAAAACCTGAGCTGTCCGATGTTTTTGAATTTGATTGTGACAGATTGCATATGCTAACAGTAGCGGCTTCGCTCGAAGCGCTCTCCGAACACCCGTTGGCAACCGCAATCACCACCTATGCCAAAAACAACAATATCCCGCTGCTGCCCGTCGAGAGTTTTGAAGCGGTGTCGGGCATGGGCGCCAGAGCCGTGATCGGCGACAAGCGAATTGCGGTCGGGAACGCGGCGTTGATGGCACTTGAAAATGTCGATATCGTTAAAGCCGCTTTTCAAGCCGAAAAGCTGGCAGCCGCCGCCCGAACCGTGGTCTATTTATCCGAAAACAACCGTTTGATCGGTCTGTTCGGCATCAGCGACAAAGTCAAACCCGACAGCAAAGCAGCAATCGCCCGCCTTGAAAAAGCGCATATCTCGACCGTGATGTTGACCGGAGACAGTGAGCACACCGCCAAAGCCATTGCCGACGAACTCGGCATTCAAAAAGTCATTGCAAAAGTGCTCCCGACCGAAAAAGCGGATAAAATCGCGGCGCTTCAGGTCGAGGGCCGAAAAGTCGCCATGGTCGGCGACGGCATCAACGACGCGCCCGCCCTTGCCAAAGCCGAGGTCGGTATTGCGGTCGGCAGCGGCAGCGATATCGCCATCGACGCAGCCGGAGTGGTGCTGGTCGGCAACAGCCCCGTCGGCGTTGCGGACGCAATTAAGCTCAGCCATGCCACCGTACGCAAGATCAAGCAAAACTTGTTCTGGGCGTTTATTTATAACATCTGCGGTATCCCGATCGCAGCCGGATTGCTCTATCTGATCGACGGCAGCACCCTGTTAAGCCCGATGATCGCGGCGGCAGCCATGTCGCTTTCCTCGGTCAGCGTGGTCACAAACGCCCTGTTTTTACGTCGGACACGGCTCGGCGAAAAATAAACTCTGTGTGTGACGATATCACATTAACCATCCCGATTTCATGATAAAATAAATCCATAGTCCCGAAAGGAACTCCGGTTTAAAAACAGATTTTCAAACTCTGATTCTACAAAAGGAAGGTAAAAAACAATGTCAGTCGTAACTTTAACAAAAGATAATTTCGTCGATGAGGTCATCAACAGCAAGGTTCCCGTTCTCGTCGATTTCTGGGCTCCGTGGTGCGGCCCGTGCCGTATGGTATCCCCCATCGTTGATGAGATCGCCGAAGAGCATACCGACATCAAAGTCGGCAAGGTCAACGTGGATGATGAAGGAGAACTCGCTATGCAGTACCGCGTGATGAGCATCCCGACGTTGCTGGTGTTTAAAAGCGGAAAGCTCTCCGCTTCTTCCATCGGCGCTAAACCCAAAGCGGATATTCTCGCGCTGCTCGCATAGGCAATCAACGATACGCAACACCGGCTCTGCCTGCCGGTTTATTCGGTGTACGCTACATATAGTGAAGCCACTTGAAAAGCAAGGCGAGGATAATTTTAAAGGTAAGTGGCTTCACATTGGGTAAAACCACT
>CAZTDA010000402.1:0-2556 GCA_964612155.1 uncultured Eubacteriales bacterium
AGATACCCCTCGTTTTCAGACAGGATTCCCGTAAACATTTCTTTTAACGGGCCGCCGCGTTTTTCGATTGCAGACGCCGCCAAAATGATCGCTTCGTCCATCCGTTTGCCCGAGAAGGTTTTAATTCCGTTTAACACCATCGTCTTGGGGCTGAAAATCTCGGTATCGGTAAAGAGCATCGATGTCATGTCATAGGCGTCGTCAAAGGCGCATTGATTGCTGATGGTGATATCGTGCTTTTTATTCACCGCCGATGCCCGTGCCTGCGCAAGCATGCAAATGATACCGGAAGCAAGCGGCATTAACATACAGATAACCGCCGTCCAGACCGTGAAAAACGTCGCAAAACCGCCCGCACGGACGACAGTGACCGCAATTGCAAGCAACAGCCCGAAAATCACCGCCGCCGGAACCAGCACTTTGTTCATGCGGTCCGCTCCGTCCTCGGAATCGGACATCGCAAAATAATCGGAGGCAAAATCGGCCTTTACAAACACGCCGGCAACTGCGTCCTCATCTGCGGCGGGGCGCTGCAGCATGGCGGAATTCCCCTCGTTTTGTAAGCGCAGATGATATTTTGCACCCGGAGTCGCAAGCACCTCAAACCCGTTTTTCTCGCGGAGTTGGCGAAATAATCCCGTCAGGTGTGCAATAAATGCACCAAAAGCGGCAAACGGCAAAAACACGCCGAACACACCCGCAGGAAAGGACTCGGGAACCGGAGCGGCCAACAAGACTACAGCTTGAATCGTTGTAAAGAGCCAAATCAACGAGGCCGCAGTATCCGCCGTCGGCGACAGCTTGAACAGATCGAGCATTCCGCCCCACAACGTGTCTATCGAAACAATGAGCACGATGATATTTAAAGCGAGAAGCACGCCGATGATCACAAGGATTTGCTGTTGATTGGAATTGACTTTATAACCGCTTGCGACGACCGTTGCGTTCGATTGATTGGCTTCATCTACGGTCATTGTCCCATCCGTATTCGCGCCCGAAACTGTGGCGGCATCGCTTACCTCGGCAAGATCATACGGCAGCGCCGTTACCGGCAGCACGGGGGATAAAACGATGAGAAGCGAGGCGATAAAAATCACAAAACAGACCGCGACCCGTAAAATCTTTTTGCGGGTCCAGCGCGCTAAATCGGCGGCAATTTCCTCCGGTTTTGAACTTTTGGTAAACTCGAATTCCTCCCCGATACCCTCCTCCTGTGCAGCGGTGGTGTCAAGGACAAAATTCTCCATCTTTTCACGCCGGGATTTCATGAGCAGTTCCTGCGCGTTGTCGGCTTTTTCCGCCGGTTCGGATTTTGATGCTTGCATCGGCACCGACTCAATTTGCACAGATTCATCCGGCTGTTCCGGTTGGGGTTCGGGTGTCGGTTCGGGCTGCGGTCGGGGTTTCATTTCCGGCTGTAATTTGGGCTTTATATGGGCGGCGGGCGAATAGATGCGAACGTCCTCTTCTTCGCGAACCGGTTCGTTCACCGGCTCAAGTTCCTGCACCGATTCCGGTATATTGATTTTTTTGATCGGCCGCAGCTTGATATCTGCATCTTCGTTGGATTTTTCCTCCGGCGGCTTACGCAATTTGATATCTTCATCTGCGCCGAATCGATCCGTTTGCGGTTTGCGCAGTTTAATGTCTTCGCTTTCGTTGAATTTTCCCGCCTGGGGTTGCGCAATCTGGCTGTCAAGCGGAAGCTGACCGTCTTCAAAGCCGCGCGGTTTAGGGTGTTCCGGCTTTTTACGCTCGCCGGGGAACAGGTCGCGGTGAATGGTCTGTCGGGTATCCTCGTCCAGGCCCTTCGTGCGTTCCCGCTCCTCAAAACTGCTGATCAGTTGATTCAGTTTACGCCGCTTTTCGGCGGCAATGCGCTCAAATATTTCGTCGCTGATCTCGCCGGGATTATTCTTTTTCTCTTCGTTCATTTCTTATCCCCCGTCGTCTCTCTCTTTTTCTTGCGCTGAACAGCGGCCTCAAACAGTAAAATGCCGCCTGCGACCGAGGCGTTCAGCGAGTTTATTTTACCCCTCATCGGAATGGAAATAACTCCGTCACAGGTTTCCTTGACCAGACGGCCGATGCCCTCGCCCTCCGAGCCGATGACGATCGCACTCGCACCGGTCAGATCGGTTTTATAAAAATCCCCGCCGTCCATGTCTGCACCGTAAATCCAAACACTGCGTTGTTTCAATTCTTTCATTGTGTTCACAAGATTGCTGACTTTCACAATCGGGATATGTGAAACAGCGCCCGCCGAACTCTTTGCGACCACACCGCCCAGCATTGCGCTGCGGTGTTTGGGGACGATCACGCCGTGGGCGCCTGCGCATTCTGCGCTGCGAATTAATGCGCCGAGGTTATGCGGATCTTGAATATCGTCCGCAATTAAAATTAAAACCGGTTCGCCTTTTTCTTCAGCCGCTTTAAAAATATCGTCAAGTTCCGCAGGTTTGGCGCTCGAGGCCACCGCGACGATGCCCTGGTGGGTTGCGCCGCCTGCAAGTGCGTCTAACTTTGACGGATGCACTTCCTTGATCATCGCACCTG
>CAZTDA010000403.1:0-2550 GCA_964612155.1 uncultured Eubacteriales bacterium
GACAAAATCCCACTTCTTTTGGCGGTCGATTTTATCGACGGTGATGCCACGCCCGATAAAGTCACCGCTCTTTTGGCGGATGACCTCCAACGGACGCTGGATGCCGTCATAAATTCCCCCGACGATGCCCGGAGCAAGCTCGACTGAAAGGGGCTCTCCCGTGGTCTCGACCGGCTCACCCGGTCCGAGTCCCGAGGTCTCCTCATAAACCTGAATCGACGCGTTTGCGCCGCGCAGCTCAATGACCTCGCCGATGAGGTGTTGATTGCTCACGCGCACCACGTCGTACATTTTTACGTCGTCCATGCCGTCGGCGACCACGAGCGGTCCCGAGACCTTTGTAATTGTTCCGGCCATAATTGTTGATCCTTTCCTGTGTGAAACTCGCGAAAAATCTCTTATTGTTGTTTAAAAATATCGGTGCCGATGGCGCGCTCGACGCTCGCCTTGACCGCCGCAAGTCCTTTTCCGGTGCTGCCCGCATTGTTCGGGATCAAAATCAGCGCGGGAGTGGTCTTGTTGCGATAAGCGGCGAAAACGGGTTCCAGTTTTTCCGCCAACGGCTCAGTGATAAAAATAATGGCATACCGGTCTTTTTCAAGCTCTGTGATCTTGCGGGAAGCCTCGCGCTCGTCAGAGGTGGCAAACACGGTTACGCCCAGCGCGTTAAAAGCTAAAATCGAATCCCGGTCGCCGATGACTGCAATTTTTCCGGTCATACTCTCTCCTTAAACTAAAACAACTGGCGCAGGCGCTGCCGAATAATTTCCGGACGCATGCCGTTGATTTTACCGACGAGGATGATGCGCAGCTGTGCGATCTCGGTCAGTTTGGCCGAGATGTAGCCCATCAGCGGTTCCGGCCCGAAGGGGATCTTTTTCCCCGTGCGCACATAGTCGGTCAAATAGTCGTCACAGTCGCGCTCAAACACGGTCATATCGCCCTCGCCCGCACTCTTGGAAAGCCCTGCATACGGAGTGAGACCGATCTTTTTCGAGAGCGCATCGGCACTTTCGAAGCAGTCGTCAAAAAATTCCATAGGCAGGGTTCCGCCCTCGATGAACACGGCGTAAAAAACGCCCTTACCGCCGGTGCGCGTTCTCAAAAAATCACGGAGGTTTGCCAGATCGATGGTAACGCGCACATAGTTTGTTATAAACTCATTGCGGCACTTTTTGGCATATTCGCTTTGCGCCGCGTATTGTGCCCGGTCGAGCGTCAAATCGATCACGCTGACCGAAGAACCCGCCGTAAGGGCTTTGCGCACATTTAAGACCGCCTCACCGACGATTTTCGGATACTTTGAAAAATCGCCGCTTTCAAAGGTCTCACGAAGCGCGGGGGGCTCGAAAATACCGAGCACGGACATCAGCCGCGCAGGGTCTTGACCTAATCTTTCACACCGCAGCAGCACTTTTAAATTAAAGATATCATAGGCGATCAGGTACAAATCGGCAAGCGCTTTTTCGGGGCAGACCTCGCGGATATACGAAAGCACCGCTCGCGTTTGCACGGTCAGCATGTCTTCGAACGCCTCCGGCTTTTGCAGCACATCGGCATTCTCGGCATAAACCGTGCCGGACAACGCCCGCAGCGCCGACAGCGCATCGGATGCATCTGTCAGCTGTTCGAGTTTTGCCCGTGAGAGCAGCTTATTTTCGAGTTCTGCGGTTCTTGCGACCGCGTAATAGTACCGTTCGCTCACTGGTTCCGATTTCTCCTATTCAAAGAGGATTTTGGCGACCTGCATTTCGATTTTATCCCGGTTGAGTTCCAACACGGTTTCGAATGTGCAAACCTGACGGCTGTTTGTGCCTTGCAAAATAAACCCGTCGGTAATTTCGGAGGTCGGCGTGCCGAGCTGCACCTTTTTGCCCGAAATTGCGGCGTTCATCTTGTCGATAATGCCGTCCCCGAGTTTTGTTTTGGCGTTTTGAGACAACCGAATCTGTTCGCCGCCCTCGATTTTGCACTGGGCAAAAAGGCCTAAAATCGCCTTTTCGTACGCGGCGGTATCAAAACTGCCGATGCGTTTGACCGCTTCGGCACAGACACCATCGATCAACTGCTTTTTGGCCGCAAGCATTTCTTTGCGCACGGCAAGGGACGCGTTCGACGCGGCGATGCGCTGTTTTTGGGTGCGCATGGCGGTCACCTTGACCTCGGTCTGCGACTTCAGTTCGGCAATTTTGACCTCGTTGTCCCGCTTGATGCGGGCCGCTTCGGTTTTTGCCGCCGCGAGCATCTGCTCAACTTCCGCCGCACCGTCGGCCTCGATTTTATTTTTAATGCTTTCGATTCCGCTCATAATTTTCAGACATTGATACCGAGCCACATCAGAACCGACGCGATCAGCGCCAGCAGCGCGTAGGTCTCGACGATCGCCGCCATTGTAACGGCTCTGGAGCTGCTCTCGGGTCGTTTTGCGACAAGTGCGCATCCGCTTGCACCGACTTTGCCTTGATAGATCGCCGAAAACAAACCGACGATGCCGACCGGCATACCCGCCAGCAAGAACATCATGCCTTGTTCCAACGATAGCGCGGCGAG
>CAZTDA010000404.1:0-2549 GCA_964612155.1 uncultured Eubacteriales bacterium
ATCACCCTTTTTTGCCTTTCCGCGAAAAGGTGTTATGTAGACCTTATCGTGTAAATGGGTCAGGGTAGGAGCCATGCTTGTTCCTGTGACTGTGAGCCAGAAGCCCTCACCTTTTGTCAATATTTGTTCCATCTTGGGAATCAATTCGCTTGCGGATCCGAAACATTCCATGGTTGAATATTCTCCCGATTTGTACCGTTATTGACTATTCCGATCGACTTAAATATGAGATGAATAAAGCGGATAGAAAACGTGGATTTCATGGAGTTTTAACTTAAAGTCGAAGGTTGGAGCTTCTGACAATATATGTTACCATCTGTTTATGCTTTTGTCAAGCGGATTAAATCGTTTTAAGAATTTTTATGTAGTTTTAATAAATATTTTGCAATAATAGCGAAAAACCATGGAAAATTTTTCGTAATAAGACTGCTCAAATATGAGATACATTAGGCGACAAAATTTATTTCAATCCGACAAATTCAAGTTCTTGTTGATATTGCTCGATTTTTTCAATTGAAATGCGACTTAACACCTCTTTTTGCCTTGAAATTTTATCTCTGTGAAACAATATCGTATTAAATATTCTTACAATCCAAAAGAACGGTAAGAGAATCGACAGGCGCTTGATAACCGGAAATCGCCTGGTCATTTGATCGAGTGGCAAGAATATACGCCCAAAAATTGTCTTGTTTCTTTTGATTACAGCAGAACCGTTTCCGGGATTAGTTTTAATAACATTAGCCACTGCTTTGGATTTTTCTGAGCCGTATGAACCGCTTTCAAAAATGCGTTTGGTGATAAATTCTGTTTTGTCGTCAAATACGCGTTTACCAAACCAAACATTGAGTGCATCTCGAATATTTTCATAAAAGTCGAGTAGATGCAGCTGAGAGAGTTCTGTTTGAATATAGTAAAAATCCATATCGGGATATGTGTTTTGATATACCCATAAATCGACAAGGTGCCTGATGCCGATGCCGCCTCCGTTTTTATAATGCTTTGTAAAATGGGTAAATAGAAAAATATAGTAGTCTTCTTTTCTTAGCAGATATTTATGACTGTCGGGTGCAGACGGGAAAGCAAGATTCCAACCGTCACCGAATTTATAAAAATGATCCTTTTTATGCGGCGGATTTAAACGCGTATGCAATTCAATTATCACACCGCTTTTTTTCCACACGAACTCATGATCGTTTTTTGCGAAAAGCTTAAAATCCAATGCTGTCATAATCGTTATAATTTCTTGATATTGATTTTTGTGAATCAAAATATCCATGTCGCTCATAACCCGTAGAGCACGTTCCGGATATAGTGGTTTCATATCAATGCCTTTGAGTGTCATAAAATCAATGCCATAATCCGTAAAGCAACGCTGTATTCGGTCTATTTCCGTCTTTTGTATCTCATCCAGTACCACGCTTTCAATCATGCCGTTTCTAAGAAGTCGAAGCACTTCTTTAGGAACTTCGCGTTTTGATTTAGTAATCCCGTAATATAGTAAAGGGATTATCTGGTGCCTTTTTGCGAGTTCGTATGCAGCATCCCAGTCAAACCCTTCCGGCAGAGATACCGGCTCTGCTGTCAAGGAGCTTATGATGAGAGCAATGATACCTAAGATTGTTTTATCTTTCATATAAATCCCGTCGTCTACATAATTTGTATGAACTATGCTATAACAAATGATGAGGTGTATTGATGTTGAAATCATTCCCCATATAAAATCAGTGAAGTTGTATTATAATTCTTATTTATTGCGTCAGTATTTTCGCCAAACCATTTTATTAATAATTCCGGTATATGATTGAATAATCTTAACAACTTTCCCGCTTACCATTTGTTCAAGATAATCGGGCACCGGGATACCGTGATCATCATTTTGATTCATTGCAACCGCTGTCTCAACGGCTTGTAGAACCTGCTCGGTTGTGATCCCGGCGATGACAAAGTCCCCTTTATCCAATGCTTCGGGGCGCTCGGTAGAAGTGCGCACGCAAACGGCAGGGAAGGGTGAACCGATGGAAAGGAAAAAGCTGCTCTCTTCGGGCAATGTACCGGAGTCCGAGACAACCGCAAAGGCGTTCATTTGCAGGTTATTATAATCGTGAAAACCGAGGGGTTTATTCTGCCGAACCCGCCCATCAAATTTAAAATTGCGCTGTTCGATGAATTTGGCGCTTCTGGGGTGACAGGAATAAAGTATCGGAAGATCATACTTTTCTGCCAAAGCGTTTACCGCATACATCAAATTGAAAAAATTTGATTCGGTGTCGATGTTTTCTTCACGGTGTGCGGAAAGCAGGATGTATTTATGGGGCTCAAGCCCGAGGCGCGAGAGCACATCGGAGGACTTGATCTGTTCAAGATTTGCGTGCAGCACCTCGGCCATCGGTGAACCGGTGACAAAAGTACGCTCTTTAGCGGTGCCCTCGGCGTTCAGATAACGCCGCGCGTGCTCGCTGTAACACAGATTGACGTCGGCGATGTGATCGACAATACGGCGGTTGGTCTCCTCCGGCAAGCACTCGTCAAAACAACGATTGCCGGCTTCC
>CAZTDA010000405.1:0-2548 GCA_964612155.1 uncultured Eubacteriales bacterium
TTTTTTAATTGACATAAAAAGACCCCCCTCATGTGGTATATGTATATTATACACGCATTCGGGAGTTTGTCAAGCGTTTTATGCAATTATATTCAGCATATTTGAATAAATATTCAAATATGCTTTATTCAGATATTTATTCAAATGCTCTCTTTTGCGTCCTCCCAGAGCGCATCCCCCGCACAAGGATGATGATCATGCCGGCGGCCAGTAAAATATCGCCGATGCTTGCAAAACCGCCGAACACCGGCACATAGATGATGTCCCCGAAAAACGGGAAGATTGTATCCGGTTTCATCAGCGTATAACGATAAATTTCGTTTCTCGAAAGTGCGCCAACATAACCTGCCATCTGCCCCTGCGTATCGAGATAGAGGTTTTCCGCCACCGGCATGCGAAAGCGATTGAACGAGATCACGAGATAATTCATCAACGTACCGGCCCCGAACAGGCAGAACTCAAAGCGGAACAAATTGACGACGATAAAAGCAAACAGCAGAATATATTGCAACGTTATCAATATCCAGCTGAACGGAATGAAATTGGGCAGTATTTTTGCCAGCTGTGCGCCGCCCACATCCATCAGATATGCGATCACAGGCGCCCACAACAACTTGATCTCGGTGTGCAGCAGACCTTTTAAACGGCCGCCGCAGGCATAACCGAGCAGTATTCCGAATATTACCGCCGTCAGCGCTAACATAACTGCTCCTGCCCCTCTTCCTCTTTTTGAAGTTCGGTCACCGGCTCACCGCGCTCAAGCTGCGCCCGTTTAATTTTCAAAAACACCTTAGCGACATCGGGGTGAAATTGTTCCCCCATGCTCTCCTCGATGATTTGAAGCGCTTTTTCGGGTGAAAAGCCCTTTCTGTAAGGACGGTCACTGGTCATGGCGTCATAGGCATCCGCGACACCGAGAATGAATGATTCAACCGGCACTTCTTCACCGTCGTCGACATCGGGATATCCGCAGCCGTTGAACCATTTGTGGTGGTATTTTACATACTGCACGATCTTGGGATTGACATTGATCTCTTTTAAAATCTTAACGCCGATGGCCGGATGGGTGGTGATGACCATAAATTCGTCGTCGGTCAGGCGGCCCGGTTTACCCAAAATGGTATCGCCGATACCGATTTTGCCGATGTCATGCAGCAGTGCCGCAATCTTAATAATTTCGGTCTGTGCCATCGGCATCCTCATCGCCATGCAGAGTTCCTCCGCATAGGCCTCAACGCGCTGGGAATGACCTTTTGTATAAATGTCTTTCGCTTCAAGGGTGACAACCAGCGTCTTAACCATCTTATAATACTGGTTTTTACTGTCGAGGTAAAGATTGAACGAATAACGTGCAAGCAGCAGCGGGAAGATGAACAGCAACACCATATACTGGCCGGAATCGAGATTTAAAACGTAAGCGAACAACAAGCCGAACGGGGCAATGCTGGCGAGGTTTGGCAGCAGTTCGCCAAATGTTGCCGCGAAAGCGTCAATCGGCTTCATCATCTTTCCGAGCACGAATAATATGACAATGATCAAGTAATTACAAATCAGAGTGAGCACCAAAAACATGAACATCGGCCACAAAAGAGCTGGCAGTTTCATGTTTCCGACCGTATAACCCATGTTCTTATAGACGGTTTCGAACAACAAACCCGGCAGATAAATCGATATCGCAAGATTGCCGACATTGAACAGCGTCCGATAAATCGGCGTATTAAATAAATGGGAATACCTCACCTGAAGAATGGTGCCGTCCTTAGATTTGCGCACCTGCTTTGAAACGGCGAACAAAAGACCCACCGCCGCGATAATCACTGCCTCGTCTGCGCCTTTTAAAAGCAGCGTCGACAGAATACAGACATACGACATATCCAGCGACTGGCTATTGCTGATGACCACCGGAACTGAGGCACAAATGATGCACATGATAGACATGATGATGATATACGACAGTTCATTTCCCAAATCCGCCGACGCGGCGATATTTGCGACCAGTCCTCTGGTGCTCAGATACATGATATAAATACCGCCGAGCGATACCGCAGTAATATAAAGCTTCCATAAAAATTTTGACACGGTATCCCTCCCCCGTCAGAAAAAAATGCGGAGTCTCTACTCCGCGGAACCAATGTGAAGCCACTTACCGCTTAATTTATTCGCGTGTTGATCTATAAGTGGATTCACGATATCGTCTGCGCGCGCCCGGATAAAAGCCGGGTTAACAATTGGTTTCTCTGGACCTTGGATTAAATGCGCATCAATTGAATGGCTTACCAGCCGATCCACTTGAAGTATGCGCCACTCGACAAAATCAGAGCTGCGACTGCCGAAACAGCCATCACGATCTTTTCGATTGTCTTCTTCATGATATATGACCTCCTGAATTTACTCTGCTTATTCGCTATTCAAACAGGCCATATTTTCGCTTCGCTAAGAAGACCGGCTGATATCCGGGTCCGCGCAGACGATATTCAATTTTAAAATTCATTGAACCCTATGTATTAATTGAGAAACTGCATCTTTCTGTTGATGGCGTCCAGAGTGG
>CAZTDA010000406.1:0-2548 GCA_964612155.1 uncultured Eubacteriales bacterium
TCCGCAGTTATATCGCTATATCAAATCCTGTCTTCCGCCGATTGCCCGAACCCTCAAATCGGCAGACAACAAGCGTCTTGATAAAGTGTTTTTCCGCCCCGATTACCCCGAAGGCAGACCTCAAATCACCTATTCGTTCGGCGAAAAAATGCCCGATGAACAATATCGAAAAGTGCTTGACGAAATCGCCGTCTGCCGCACCACAAAAAATAAAATTGACGTTATTCAAGAGCAAATGCACTCCCTTGCGGACTTGGTAGATGTGTTGCTCGACGCCGATTTAACCAACAGGGAAATCATAGAAGTCCTCGGCGGATTCGGTTTGCCGGAACTTGCTGCGCTTTCAAAACGGTATCATATCAACGCCGAAACCGATGTTTTTGAACTGCGTGAACGAGAACTGCTTTTGCGGGAGTGCTTGAAAGAAACGATAACCCAATTACCTCAAAAGCAGCAAGATGCAATTGAGCAGATGACAAAAGTTATTCGGGAACAATAAAACAACAGTCCGCGACAATGTGCGGACTGTTGTTTTATCCATGATTTATAGGGAATTTCTAAAAACGCTCATATCAGAAATGAAAGCTCTTGTTTATAATCCATTCTTTGATTAGAAATGGGTTTTTAGAGTTTCCCTTATATAATGCCTTCGGCTTGGAGTTTTTCGGTGATTTTTTCACTGATCTCGGTGCTGTGTTCGTCCAGCGCCATATCGCAAATAAGGTCAGTATTGCGCGGATCGCCCAGCCAGACCGTGAGCACCGGCTTTCCGGTGCAGACCAGCTGAATGGTCTCAACATCATATTCGCTGAGTTCGGTTGCGGTCACGACTAAAATCAATCCCGCATCGGTCAGAATATTGGCGGTCTCCGCAAGACGGCGGATGTGCTCGGAGCTGCGTTTTTCGCGGTTTTGCGGGTCGAGGTCGGCGTTCATGCCGTATAAAACACTGCCGATGCCGAGGTAATAGGCGTTTCTTCCGGCATCAAACAGGGACTTTTCTAGCGCTTTTGCGGGGTGCTTTTTATCGGTGTGCTCCGCGCCCGTGATCAAAATAATGGCGGGCTTCTGGCCAAAACGTTGTTGCCGTTCATCGACGCTCACCGCGCTCTTTTCCCATTTGATGTCGCGCAGTTCGAGCTTGCGTTTGGTGCCCAGATGGCGGCTTTGGACGGTGTCGGTAAAGATACCGCCGCCCGAAATCTCATAGTCGTCGACGATGACAAAACGGCCTGTTACGGCCAACTCGCCGACATTATCAAACGCAACTAAACGGTCGGTGGAAAGAATGCATTCCGCGACATCGTATTTATCCACACGGTCTTTTTTATTACGCTGCAGTGTCGACGCGTCCATCACGCTGATAATTTCTTCAAGGCGGCACTCGACTTTTGCCGAACCGGTTTTTAAGAAATACGACTTTCCGTCAATCATCGGCGCATTTCCAAGCCAGAAGATGTTGACTTTTAAAAGATTTCCGACCAGTGGCGCGGGTTCATCGGCTCTGGTGCAGAGTTCACCACGGCGGATGTAAATCTGTTCGGTCATCGTGAATCCGGTGGCATACCCGGCCTCCGCAACTCCGTTTTCCGCTTCGGTTCTCATCGGCTCAATGCGCTTGACGGTCGTCTTTTTGCCGCTGGGATAAAAAATCAACTCATCGCCCGCCGAGAGCTTTCCGGTCTCAACGGTTCCCGCGATAATGCGGCGGTCGTCGCCCTCTCCGGTGAACTTATAGACATCCTGTACGGGCATACGAAACGGCAGCGAAAGCGGCGGTGCGGACGCGATAAATTGATCAAGCGTCTCCAGCACGGTCGGCCCGTCATACCAGTTCATATGATTGCCGCGTGCGGCGATATTGTCTCCCTGCATGCCGCTGACGGGGATATAACCCGCGGGCGTAATGCCGATCTGAGCCAAAAATTCGCCGTATTCCTTTTTAACCTGTTCAAAGACAGCGGGGTCGTATTGGACCAAATCCATCTTGTTGACCAGCACGCATACTTGCTTAATGCCGAGCATCGACAGCATATAGCCGTGGCGGCGAGAATTCTCCTGAACTCCCTCGGCGGCGTCGATGACGAGCAGTGCGGCATCGGCACGGGAAGCGCCGGTGATCATATTTTTCAAAAACTCAATGTGCCCGGGCGCGTCGATGACGATGTACTTGCGCTTTTCGGTGTTAAAGAAACAACGCGCGGTATCAATGGTGATGCCCTGCGAGCGCTCGTCCTTGAGCGAGTCAAGCAAAAACGCGTATTCAAACGGTCTTGCGGTGCGGCGGCACATCTCTTTAATCTGTTCCAGCTTGCCCTCGGGCAGCGAACCGGTGTCGGCGAGCAGACGGCCGATCACGGTGCTCTTACCGTGATCGACGTGCCCGACGATGACAATATTCATGAGTTCGTCTCTTGACATAAAATGCTCCATCCAAAATAATAAACGTCAAAGTCTTGACTAAAAGACGCGAAATTTCTTTGCTAAGAAATTTCCAAACGTGAATTTATTCACGTTTTACATATAACCATCCTTGCGCAGTTCTTCG
>CAZTDA010000407.1:0-2540 GCA_964612155.1 uncultured Eubacteriales bacterium
ATTCAGGTTTTTGGGGATGCGCGGCTTTTTCTCGGCGGGTTCTTTCATGAATAAATCCCTTTCGTATAAAAGGAGCAATGGCAAAAAGCGAAAGAAAGCATATTATTTCTCGGACTTTTTACCGCTGAAAAATTGTTTGAACGGATTTTCCTTAGTGTTTTGAACCGGTGTTTCGAGCGCTGTGAGCAAGCGGGTTTTCAGTTCTTCGGGGGTCAAGCCGCGCAGCATCTGCCCGTCTTCGACCACGGAGATTTTCCCTGTCTCCTCGGAGACCACCACGACAATGGCATCAGAGACCTCGCTGAGTCCGAGTGCGGCACGGTGGCGGGTGCCGAGCTCACGGCTGATCTCAAAATTTTGGGACAGGGGCAAAAAGCAACCTGCGGCCCAGATGCGATCCTTTTTGATAATCATGGCGCCGTCGTGCAGCGGGGTGTTGGGAAAAAACACGGTGCCGATCATCTCGACGGTCACGTCGGAATCGACCGGCGTTCCGGTGGCGACGATCTCGCCGAGTTTGGTTTTACGCTCAAACACAATTAAAGCGCCGGTTTTGGAAAGAGAGAGCTCCGTGACCGCGCGGCAAATTTGATCCACGGCGTGGCTGATTTTGGCGTTTTCGATTTCAATTAAATTGACGCGGTCGAAAATGTGCAGCGAACTGCCTACTTTACTTCGGCCGATCTGCTCAAGTGCGCGCCGAATCTCGGGCTGAAACAGCACCACGACGGCCAAGATACCGACCTGGAGCAAGGTGTTCATGATGAAGCTAAGGGCGACCATATTCAGCCAGCTGGCGACACCGTATAAAACCAACACGATGGCGATGCCTTTTAAAAGCTGTTCGGCGCGGGTCTGCACCGCGAGTTGAAGCACTTTGTAGATGAGGTAGGCGACGATTGCGATATCGATGATATCGATGATCAAGTGGGGGGACGAAAATCGCCCGCCGATTGTGCTGAAAAATTCAACAATCGTATCCCACATAATTTAGTGCCTTTCCGGGACTAATTCAACAATCCCGATTTTTTAATATATTCATAAGAGACCGTGAGCGCATCGAACGGGTCACCTTTACAGATGTCCTGCTCGACCATATACCACACAATATCGGCTTGCTTTGCCGCGCCGATGATGGCGGCAAAATCAAGGTTGCCGCTTCCGAGTTCGGCCATCTCGCTCTTGTTTTCATAAGTCGCCGCCATGTCTTTGAGGTGCAAAACGGCGATACGGTTTGCGTTTTTACGGATAAAACTCACGGGATCGATACCTCCCGCCTGCAGCCAATAGACATCGGCGGTCAGCTTGAACCAATCAGGCTCGGTGTTTTGCAGCAAGAGGTCCATGAGTGTGACCCCGCTGCTTTTGACAAATTCAAACGCATGGTTATGATAGGCGAATATAAAGCCGTTTTTGGCGAGTTCTTTGCCGATGGGAGCAAAATCGCTGATAAAGTTTTTTACGCCCTCTTCGCCGTTTTTATATTCCTGCGGCATCGCGCCGAGGCCGACGATTTTACAGCCGAGGGTCTCATGATCAGCCATGACCTGCGCAAGATTTTCGCGCAGTTTTTGGGGCGGCGTATGGGAAAGAGCAATCTCAAGGCCTGTCCTTTTTGCGATTTCGGCCAATTTAACAGCTTCAATTTCACCCAGCGCCGAGATTTGAACGCTTTTATAGCCGATTGCGGCCACTTTTTCGAATGTTTTTTCGATGTCCGCCGGGGTTTTGGTAAACTCCCTGACGGTATACAGCTGAGCGCCGAAGCCGGTGATCATTGCTATTTGCATACCTCCGAATAGAAAGAATCAGCATAATCTGCCGAATTCATTATAATGAATTTTTTGCGTTTTTGCAAGCGCAACGCGGATTTTTTGAAAAAAATTGCGCACAATTTTGTGTATGCAGCGTCTTGGGCAGTAAATCCCCTTAACGTTGCGTTTTGGGCAGCAAAAGCCCAAGCCGCATCGTCTTGGGGCATTAAAAGCCCATATCACCGCATTTCGAACAGCAAATGCCCAAGACACATGCAAAATTTCAATTAGGGGATATGATATGACAACATCTCTTACAACCAAGGAACTCTCGGCGCTTGACGAACAGCTGGGCAGCGAGCAGCTTTTGGTCAAACGCTGCCGTGCGGCGGCGACCGCCTGTACCGACCCGTCCATCAAGCAAAATTTCACCGCGATGGCGGACAGGCATCAAAAACATTATGACACCTTAAAAAAATTCTTGGGATAGAAGATAGAAAGGATAACGATATGCCGAGTACCCAAACCCAGACACAACCCATGACCGATAAGGACTATCTCGCGGAATTTTTGGACACCCAGAAACAGCTGACCGCGAATTACAACTATTATGCCGGCGAATGCGTGAACACCGAACTGCGTTCGAGCATGCTGACGCTGTTGGACGAAGAGCATGACATTCAATCGGATATCTTTAACCAGATGCACGCGCGCGGCTGGTATCAGGTGAAAACCGCCGATCCCGCCGAACTCTCCACGGTAAAAACCAAATTTCCGTCATAAATA
>CAZTDA010000408.1:0-2527 GCA_964612155.1 uncultured Eubacteriales bacterium
GTCTTTTTCGCGCGCCGTGCGTTTTTTGTAGTTGTCAAACTCCGCCGCTGTCCTCAAAACCTGATTCTTGGCTTCTGCTAATTCGGCAGACAGTTTTTCGATCTCTTCGGAAAGTTTCTCAATCTCGACCTGCTTTGAGGGTCTTTTAAAATGCTTGGGGGTCTCCTCCGTATTTTTGTTTTCTTCGGGTGTGACCTTTTGCTCATCCATCGGTTGTGTCTCCTCCGTTCTCTTGGTCTCGCAAAAGCTTTTCAACGCTGCGCGTGAAATATTCCAGCTCTGCAATCATATTTTTGTAATCGATCCTCATCGGAGCGATAATACCGAATTTCGCGGGCGACTCGGGGTCGCCGTATTGGGAAGTAAGTAACGCCGAGCCAAACAGCTGCGGCAGTTCGATTTCGGGTCCGATCGCAACTCCGATGCCGGGGCTTCGGTTTTTCAGCAGATCGGCCAAAATCCGGTGGTTTGCCAGCATGTGCAGCAGTTCGCGCAGCTGCACCGTGTCGTAGTCGGGCAGCGAAAACAGGTTTTGCTCTCCCGCCAAATTGATTTCGGGCGCGCCGAGAGAGGATATCGTCTCGGCCAGCGCGTCGGTAAATCCGATCAAATCAAACAGGAATTCACCTTCCCGCATCCCCAGCGTCTGTATCGCGGCGGCGTTCAGGTCTCCGGCGGCCATCCCCGCAAAGGTGACGGTCGCGGCTTGAATAAACCGCTCTATCGCCGCTTCGGACGGGCGCTTTCTGCACCGCACGGGACAGTTGGCGACCCTGCCGCTCTCGGTGACCGTGATCACCGTGTAAATTTGATCCGAAATCGGAATCACGCGCACGCAGGCAATCTTGTCTGCGGCCCGCTCTTGAGCCGAAAGCGTCGGATATCCGACCAGTTCGGACAGCGCTTTTGCGGCGTTTTTTACCGGGTTGCTGTCGGCGGAGAGGTCTTTGACGGCCTCGTCAATCAGTTTTTTGCGCATCGGCGCGGAGCGTTTTGCCGCAATGCCGTCGACGTAGATGCGATAGGCCTTTACGGTCGGAACCCTGCCCGCCGAGGTGTGCGGCTGCTCTAAAAATCCCATGTCGCACAACGTCGCCATATCGTTTCGGATCGTGGCGGAGGAGATGGTGTTGCCAAAGGCCTCCGCAATCGCCTTAGAGCCGACCGGCTCGCCGGTGTTGATATATTCCTCGACCACCGCCATCAAGATCGCAAGTTTTCTGTCCATCCGCTTTCACCGCCTTTCGTTTAGCACTTATTTCCGGGGAGTGCTAAACATGATATAATTTACCACCGTTGCGGCGGGTTTGTCAAGTGCGTTTGTCACGTTTTAAACACCAGCTTCCCGTCCTCACGGTCGCACTTGACCGTGTCCCCAGATTTGAAATCACCCGATAAAATCCCCTCCGCCACGCGATCTTCGACCTCGCTTTGAATTACGCGCCGAATCGGGCGCGCACCGTACACCGGGTCAAATCCCGCTTTTGCGATATGGGCAATCGCCTCATCCGAAAAGTCGAGTTTGATGCCGTTTTGTTCGGTTCTGGCGCAGAGGTTTTTTAACATCAGCCGTGCGATGTCACAGATTTGCGGCTCGGACAGCCGGTCAAAGACAATGATGTCATCAACGCGGTTTAAGAATTCGGGTCGGAACGCCTTTTTCAGCTCATCCATGACCGCCTGTTTCAAATCGACTTTTTCGTCACTTTGGGCAAAGCCGAGCGAATGCTGCTTTTCGACCAACCGGGACGCGCCGACATTCGAAGTCATGATGATGACCGTGTTTTTAAAGTCGACTTTGCGCCCCTGCGAGTCGGTCAAAAAACCGTCCTCCAGCACCTGCAGCAATATATTAAATACATCGGGGTGCGCTTTTTCAATCTCGTCAAACAACACCACGCTGTAGGGTTTCCGCCGGATTTTTTCGGTCAGCTGACCGCCCTCCTCGTACCCGACATAACCGGGCGGGGAGCCGATCATCTTCGAAACCGTGTGCTTTTCCATATATTCAGACATATCCAGCCGGATCATGGCGCGGTCGTCACCGAACAGCGATTGTGCCAAGGCCTTGCACAATTCGGTTTTGCCGACACCGGTCGGGCCCAAAAAGATGAATGAACCGATCGGACGGTTGGGGTCTTTGAGACCGCTTCTGCCGCGTCTTACGGCTTTTGCCACCGCCGTAACCGCCGCTTCCTGCCCGATAATGCGCTCATGCAGGCGGGATTCGAGGTTGATCAACCGCTGCCCCTCTTCCTTGGTCAGTTCGGACACCGGAACCCCCGTCCAGGTGGACACGATTGCCGCAATGTCCTCCCGGTCGACTGAGAGGCGGGTCTCGGCGCGTTCACGTTCCCAGTCGCCACGCGTTTTATCCATTTGCGTTTGCAGCTTCTTTTCATCGTCGCGCAATTTGGCGGCGTTTTCAAAATCCTGCTGGCGGACGGCGTTTTTCTTTTCCTCTTCAACCATCTCGAGTTGTTGTTGGATCTGTTTGATCTCGGGCGGCTCGCTAAGCCCCGCCAGC
>CAZTDA010000409.1:0-634 GCA_964612155.1 uncultured Eubacteriales bacterium
ACGTCAAGGAGTGGTACCCGTCGGTGGCGGACGTCGAGATCAGGCGGGCACTGGCTTCATGCGGACTCTCGGCGAAGCTGATCAACAAGCCGGTTTCACAACTCTCGGGCGGCGAACAGGCCAAGATCAAGCTCTGCCGCGTGATCTTTAAACCGTATACGTTGTTGATTTTAGACGAACCGACCAACCATCTCGACGTCAAGTGCATCGCACGGCTCAAAAAGGCCATCGCGGATTTCGCGGGCAGCGTGGTTTTTGTGTCGCACGATAAGAATTTCATCGCAGAGGTCGCCGACCGCGTGGTGGATTTTGAGAAGTTGTTTGATTAATAAAGGCAACTCGCATTTACGGTTAAGTGGAACCACCTCGCCCTGCGGGGCACCCCTCCACAGAGGGGAATTTAACGAGGCCGACCGGGTGGTGGATTTTGAGAAGTTGTTTGATTAATTCGTTATCCGGCGGCTTTTGGGTTGCGAGATCCTTCGGCTACGCTCAGGATGACAGTTGGGATCGCAGACCGGGATGACAGACCACCCCGTCATGAACATCCGTATTGTTCATGCCACCCCTCCATAGAGGGGAATTAGTAGCGGGGCGCCGCAGTTTATCACAACCCCCCGGGCGTGTAATTCTC
>CAZTDA010000409.1:644-2522 GCA_964612155.1 uncultured Eubacteriales bacterium
GCGCGGCTCCGCTTTTCAGCAGAGCCGCGCGTTCTTTTTTATCAGTAGTGGGTAAATTTGCTTAGCTGCTTGATTGACAGAGCATGAAAAGGTTTATTGCGATGAAATGGGTGCGGTGAGGTCGGTTTGCAGGATTTTTACGCTCTCGTAGATCGGGTAGGCGGTGCCGTCCGGGTCGTGGCCGACGGTGAACGTGACTTCGAGCAAGGCGGGTTTTCGGCCGTATTGCACAAACGGTTCCCAATTGCCCTCTGAAAGCATGGCCTCGGCTTGTTCGTCTGTATAAGTCCAGCCCTCGTCAAAGGAATAGGGCACATGCAGGCAATAAAACTGTCCGACATAGCGGTTTTGGCTCTTTTTTGTCAGCGAACGCGCCACGGCGTGATAATTGGTCTCATAACCCCAGCCGACAGCGCGGATGCAGTCGGTGCTGCCCGGAAAGGCCTCGGTCATGCCGTTGCCGGTGTAGTCGGTGATCTTTTTATTAAAATGCTTTTGGGTCACGGCATCGTATTCCGCAAGCGTGTTACCCGTTTCCCAATTGTAATTCTCCATTTTGACCACCGAATAAGCCGCCAGCTGAGCGTCGTTGAATTGACCGTCCGGGCTGCCCAAAAACTGAAAGCCGATGTCTTTTGTCAGCAATTGAGACATTTGCGTATTCAATTCGCTTGTATCGGAGGAGCCGGTTGAAATGTTAGAGGACGGATTTAGAATTTTGGGCAAAAAGATCACGGCGGCGGCAATGACTAAGATTAACGCGGCGATGATGATCCCGAACACCGTTCGTTTTGCGCTCGTGGTCTTTTTTTCGGGTTCGAATCCGCTTGATGAAAGTATCATTGTGACCTCCTGCTAATTGATTCACGAGTTTAAGTTTAAACCCGAATGGGCTTTGTTTATTTTATACAACAGGCGGCTGATTATGTCAACGCGCGGTTTTGCCGGAAGCAAACCCGCGCGTTGATGTTTTGGGTATTATGCAAGTAGAAGAAAGGAGCTTTAATCCTTTTCTTTGCCGCAGATTGCGCAGTGGGTACGCGTGGGTTTTGCGCAGTCACAGGGGATGCCTTTATAATCCGGGTCTCCGTAGTCTGGATCTCCGTAGCTCAGGGAATGCCCCGTGAAGCCCGTGCCGCCGCATTTTTCGCAGAGTTCGACGACCCACTGATGTCCTTCGTCCCGCGTGATGCCGCATTTTTTGCATTTGCAGCCGTTGTAGTCGTGTTCTTCGGGGGTTGCGCATCGCTTTATGATCATAGTAACCTCCCGTTTTATGAATCAGAGAAATGGTTTTAATGTTTAGAGAATGATTTGAAGCTGTTTATTGGATGGGCGCTTTTAAATCGGCCTGCAGGATTTGAACGCTTTTGTAGATGGGGTAATAAGTGCCGTCCTCTTCCTGACCGAGCGTGAATTTGACCTCGCGCAGATCAAAGGTGAGTCCCTTTTCGACAAGGGGCGTCCAATTTTCATCGCGAAGCATCTGCTTGACGGCGGCAATGTCATAGGGAGAATCGTCCCAGAATGAATCGGAGATGTTGACACAGTAATACTGCCCGGTATAATATTTGCCGTCGGTCTTGGAAAGGGATTTGCCCATCGTGAACATGGAGTTGTCAAAACTCCAGCCGACAGCGCGAATGCGGTCGGTGCCCGGGATGAACTCGAACATGCCCCCGCCGGTGTAATCGGTCAGGGTTTTGCCGAAATACTTCATGGTCAGCGCGTCGTATTCTTCGCGGGTGTTGCCGGTTTCGTAGCTGTAATTTTGCATGTGCATAGAAGCGTAAACTTCCATCTGTTGGTCGGTGATTTGACCGTTTGCACTGCCGAGGATTTTGAAGCCGGGGTCGGCGGTGAAAAGGTCGTCTTCGA
>CAZTDA010000410.1:0-2519 GCA_964612155.1 uncultured Eubacteriales bacterium
CACGGTTGAAAACACTCGTGTGGGAAACGTGACGGACTACGACAAGCTCACGCTCGAGGTGTGGACGGACGGCACCATTTCCGCCCGTGATTCTGTATCTCTGGGCGCGAAGATTCTGGGCGAACTGCTGGTTCTTTTCATCTCGCTCTCCGAGGGTGCGGTCGACAGCGATATTTTGGTCGAGCGCAGCGAGAAGAGTAAGGAAAAGGTGCTTGAGATGGCAATCGACGATCTTGAACTTTCCGTTCGGTCGTTCAACTGCCTCAAACGCGCAGGTCTGAATACCGTCGAAGACCTGATCAACAAGAGCGAGGAAGAGATGATCAAGGTTCGTAACCTTGGTCGGAAATCCTTGGACGAGGTCATCGGAAAACTGGCCTCTTTGGGCCTTTCGCTCAAAAACGACGACGAATAATGATGCCGTTTAAAGCGGCTTGATTTAAGGAGTGTGGAAACAATGCCCGGAACCAGAAAACTCGGCAGGACGAGCGACCACAGAAACGCGATGCTGCGGGCCATGGTCACTTACCTGCTGGAAAAAGGCAAGATCGAGACGACCGTCACCCGCGCAAAAGAAGTCCGCGCACTGACGGATCAGATGATTACGCTCGGAAAGCAGAACACCCTGCATGCAAAACGGCAGGTATTCGCGTTCGTCACCAAAGAGAGCGTCGCGGCTAAGCTGTTTAACGAGATCTCGCCGAAATACGAGAGCAAAAACGGCGGATATACCCGCGTGATCAAGACCGGTCCGCGCCGCGGTGACGCTGCCGAAATGGCCATCATCGAACTGGTATAATTCATCTAAACCATAAAGACCGCCGAATCGGCGGTCTTTTGTTTTTAAGGGGAATAAATAATCGGGCATCCGGAAACGTCCGATTTTGAATATTGTTTTTATAGTAAAACCACTTTCGAAGTGTCGTGAGATGAAAGTGGTTTTACTTTCATTCATTTGATTGGTCAATCGCCAGTCGACTTTTTCAAACATAAAAAACCTATCCTTCTGTCATGATACAGAGATAGATGCGATTGACGCAAGATCGAACAGTGTTTGATCTATATACATTTACACCATCCCCGCGGTTTGCCACCGAATGTTGTCCACCAGATCGGCGGTGATGTCTTGAATCCGTTTGGGCTGCGGTGTAAAAAATTCTATGATCGGTTCGCTCTTCTTGATATTCCATAGCCCCGCCACTTGTCCGTTTACGGCAATAGTCGGCAGGCAAATGCCCGATTTTAAGATGACGGCGCTTTTATATTCGGGCGGTAAAATAAAACTTCGCTCGGTATACGATTCAATCAACGGATCAAAGCCGGATAACAGCGTCAATTCGGGAATGTCGCCCATGTCAATGGGTTCGGCGATATCGTAATAGGTTTTCCCGTTGTAGTCGAATCGCGCATATTCATCCAGATTCAGAGCCGACAGTTCTTTTTTTCGTTCTTTCCACAGCCCTAAAAACCACGCAGCGTCTGCGAGCGTCGCAGGACCGTAAACCGTGAGGAATCTTCGGAACAACTCCGGCAAGACCTCGGCGGACGTCTGCGTCGGTTCGGCGTCGATCAAATCGAAGTCGCGGCTGGTCATATCTCGGAAAGCGACCTTGCCGAGACGCGCCAGTTCACAGAAAACACCGCCCCACGGCGATAATGCTCTCTCGATGGTCTGCGGATCGTATTCGTCCGCAAAAATCACGCGCATTTCGGCGCGGGAATAGATGCCGTCCTCCATCAAGCTTACAACCCTGTCGGCGATTTCCTTGTATCGTTCTCCCCAGCGCCACCCGCTTGCGTGAAGCGCTAATAACGTCGGCAGGTCTTGAAGGGTTACGCCGTGCAGGGTGCCGCGATAAAGCCATGTTTTGGTGAGTGAGGTCTTCCAACCCATTAGCTCTGCGCCGCGAATCAATGCGGAAAAAGCGACATTGCGATGAAACCAGCAATGCAACCCCAGAAGCTCATGCGAGAGCTCGGTAATATCCTCGCATCTGCGTGACAGATATAACCCGTGCATGCGTCTTTGTAAAATATGTTCCGCTGTTTTGTCCATTACTGCCGCACCTTTTTTACTCTTTGTATATTTGGTTAGTAAAGCCACTTACTGTTTATTCTCGCCTTGATGTTCAAGCGGCTTCACTATAAATACTTTTATGCAATGTGCAATTACTGCTTTAATGCCTTTCGTACAACGACTCTGCCGTCCCGTTCGGCGCATTGATAAAACCCGCACTTTTCATACATCGCCAATGGCCCTCTGAAATCATGGCCTGTCTCATTGAATTCTTTGAACTCTTTATTGACATAAGCCTCGACAAAATCAAAACCGTCAGCGGCTGCGTCTTTGCAAACGCGTTCGGTCAATTGTGTGGCGACGCCCTGCCTTTGCATGTTCGGCGCGATCATAAAGCAGAAGATGGATTTCACTTTTATGTCCGCACGGTCATCTCCGATCGGCCAAAAATTGCGCAGATAATTGACACCGAGCCGACAATCCCCGGTGGCGTTGCACCATC
>CAZTDA010000411.1:0-2507 GCA_964612155.1 uncultured Eubacteriales bacterium
TGGTTTTACCCAATGTGAAGCCACTTACCTTTAAAATTATCCTCGCCTTGCTTTTTAAGTGGCTTCACTATATAAAGCAATTTCGGCGTGCAGGGTGTTGCCGGTGAGGGGAATTAAAAGTCCGTCGCCCTCGGATTTTGCACCGGGGAATTTCGGGGTTGTCTTGTCCGGGGTGCGGACATGCAGGAAGATTGTTTTTAAAGGCGTATGAAAAATGGGTTTAAGGGCGAAATCGAACAGCAGAGTTGAACCTTTGCGCTCGATGGTATAACTGACATCGCCGAAATCGGTGCGGATAGTTTCGATTTTAATACGCTCGCCGTCCGCCATCCAATCGCGGGGCAGCATCCGGGTGATATGCAAAATGCCGTCCTTTTCGTTGACAAGGCCGTCGCGGATATACTGCATCACTGCGTTCGGGGTAAAGGTGTGCTGGATGTCGCCGGTAATCTTGGTCGCGCCGGGTTCGGGCATGCGCTCCTCGCACCAGGTGAATAGCGGCGTGCCGTGATTGAGGGTGATGGGCAAATAAGCGGCGGCTTCGTCAATTTCACCGCGCGCGATATGCCCTCTTGCGATCTGATCGAGCGCCATCGCGACCCAGAGGCCGCCCTTCATCCAACCGAGGTCGACCGGGACACCGCCTTCGCTGCGGGTGCGGGTCAGGTGACGCATGGTGCCCTCGGCGAGCGGATCAAACGGACTCATCAGGTCGATGCCCTCCATAAACGGCAACACCGCACCGAACCGGCTGCCCGAGGTCTTGCCGGGCACCGCGGGAATCCAGCGGTAGCCGTCCTCCTCGATGGAGCCGCGCTGCATGGCTTCGTAGGTGCAGGCCCAGATGTCATCGAGTTCCGCTTTCATTTCGGCGGCGAGTTCCGGCTGGTTCAACACGTTGGCGGCATAGATGACGTCCTTAAGGGTCTGGCAGTGGGCGACGCTTGCCATAAAGAAATGGCCGAAATAATCATCGCCGTCCATCAGACCGCCGTCGCCCATGCTGCGCGGCAGCATGCCGTAATACAGCACCTTTTTGCCGTTTTCATCGGTAATTTTGGTCTTGTTGCGGATGTTTTTGATATACCGACAGTGCGCTGCCATGCGCTCCATCGGGATTTTAAGGGCGTTTTTGTCGCCCGAGAGTTCGTAATAACGGATATAAAAGTGCATGCGGTACATCTGCGTCCACAAAATGTGGTGACCCCAGACGCGCAGGTCATCCCAACGGCCGTTCGTTTCCTGGAACAGCATTAAAATATCGACCATATCGCGGGAGATATCTAAAAAGCCGAACGAAGCCAGCATCAGCGAGGCGATGGTCGGCTCGACGGTATTGGTGGCGCGATACATCTCCGAACCGGCGACCCCCGCCGTATAGCCCTCGATGGCGCGTTCGCGCATGACAAAGATATCGGCGAAACAGGCGTAAAAAGCGTCTTCGACCATCTTGTCGGGCAGTTCGATTTTGCTTGCGCGTTCAAAGATCGCGGCCCATTTGGAAAGACCCCATTCGATTTCGGCGTCCCAATCGCGGCTTGTCCACTCCTCGAGCGAATCAAAAGTGATTTTGCGGGGGATGACAAGGTACATGATTTTAATTTCACCGGGTACAAGCGTCACACCCATATGGGCTTGGCGTACTTTTTTGGGCTTGACATCGTCGCCGCCGACACAAAAAGCCAGCACACGGTCGGCACGTTCGTGCATATGCGGCAAAATCGCATTATAACGCGCTTCATCCTCCATCCAAAGCAGGTTGAAGCAAAACTGTTTGGTCAAGGCGCTGATGTCGAGCTCAACCGTATCGTTGCCCTTGTTTTCGGCTGTGATGCGCATGGCTGCGGCGTCGCGGCAGGGGGCTGTGAAGGTATTGATCGTTGCGGATTTGCCCGATAAAGTGCATTCCAGCGCCGGATAACGGTTTTGATATCGTTGATACGCAGTTGTTTTCATCGGTTCGCCGTTTTCGGTGGCAGAGACATTGATCGTCCAGTCGATTTTCGGCCAGGCGAATGCGCCGAACGGGATTTTTGTGAGATCGCTGTCGGACCACGAGAGCGCGATCTGATCGGCGCTGACATCTGCAAGCAATTTAAAACCATCGGACGGCAGGCATACGGTCAGACGGTGGGGGAATCCGAAAGCGTGGGAAAAATCGATTTGGGTATACATAAAAACCTCCTGCGCGCAAATCTTTTTAACACGCGATATCATTGAACTTGGTTGATTTTCTTAAGAAAAAACACTACTCCCCGCCATGTCGTAGATGCGGATTTTTGATAACCTGCCTAATTACTTAAACAGGAGGGATGCCGCCGAACGGTTTTGTGCTTCCAACATCCGCCGAAGCGGGAGGCCTGCATTCCTGCCGGTCGAGAAGGCATCCGATTACAAGAAGTTGTAGGGTTATAAAAACCGCAATTCGCATACATGGCAGGGAGATAACAAACTCGGAAACCGAGTTTGTTTGGTAAGAATATCTCTTGCGAGATATTCTTGATGCG
>CAZTDA010000412.1:0-2502 GCA_964612155.1 uncultured Eubacteriales bacterium
GGTCTTGGAATGGATGATCGAGTTGACCGCGAGCACGATGTCGGCGCTGTCGTCAATGACGGCGGGCACATTGCCGGGGCCGACGCCGAGTGCGGGTTTGCCGGAGGAGTAGGCCGCCTTGACCATACCGGGGCCACCGGTCGCGAGGATGATGTCAGCTTCTTTCATCACAAGGTTCGAAAGCTCCAAACTCGGCACATCAATCCATGCGATAATATCTTCGGGTGCACCGGCCTCCACAGCCGCTTCCAGCACGATGCGAGCCGCTTCGATGGTCGATTTTTTGGCTCTCGGGTGCGGGCTGAAGATAATCCCGTTGCGGGTTTTTAACGCGATCAGCGCTTTAAAAATCGCAGTCGAGGTCGGGTTTGTCGTCGGGATGACGGCGGCGATCACGCCGATCGGTTCGGCGATTTTCTTGATTCCGAATGCGGCGTCCTCTTCGATGACACCGCAGGTCTTGGTGTTTTTATAAGCGTTGTAGATATATTCGGACGCGTAATTATTTTTAATCACCTTGTCTTCGACGACGCCCATTCCGGTCTCTTCGACCGCCATCTTTGCCAGAGGAATGCGCGCCTTGTTTGCAGCCATCGCTGCGGCGAGGAAAATTTGATCGACTTGCTGTTGGGGATAGAGCGCAAACCGCTTTTGGGCAGAACGCACCTCAGCCATACGCTGTTCCAGTTTCTCTACATTGTCGATGATCGGATAAATTGTCTTCATACGGAACACCTCCTGATGTCTATGGTCAAATCATAACATCGGGAGGTTCGTTTGTGAAATGCTTATGTCGAATATCGATATATCATTATCGATATAACGATATCTATAGTGAAGCCACTTAATGTGCAAGGCGAAAATAAAAAAGTAAGTGGCTTCACTATATATACTAAATCAATTCACGTTTGATTTTAATCAGTTCATCCAAAAAGGCCTTGTCGATGGGGGAGAGACGATAATCCTGTTTGTAGATCAGAACATCTCGGTATTTTCGGTCGTTTTCGGCACAGGTTCGCTGCACCAATGAATAGCGCTCAAGCATCCGTTTCGGAACCGGCGAACCCCATATATAAGTGTCGGGCACTTCCGTTAACAAGTCCATCTGACTACCGCGCTCGAATAGGTAAATATGCTTGTCGGCTTTTCCGTCGGCCGCGCCGATTGCTTCGTTTTTGCGGACGGTGCTCATCGACAGCCCCGGCACATAGGGATCGGCATGCCCCAGTTCGACATAAGGGGCCAAGTCGCGGATTAAGAGTTCCTTTTTTTCGGCAAGCGGATGTGCCTTTGACATCAAGAGAATAGGAGTGAACTCATAGATTATTTCAAAAGTGAGTTCCTTTTCCCGGAACATCTCTTTAAAACTTTTATCATAAATCGATTGATACCGAACGATCCCCAATTTATAATCCGCGTTCAGCATATTGCTGAGGGCGCGTTGGGCGCTCGTCTCGCGGAAAGTCAATTCGGCGCTCGAAATCCGGTCTAACTTTTTGGCAAACTCGGTGAAAGCGCAGCAGATATAACTGGCTCTGGGAACCGAGATGGAAAATTGGCGCGCAGGTTTATCGCCTTTTTGATACATGGATTCAATCTCATCCACTTGGGTGAGCACCTTTCGTGCATAACCCAAAAACTCCTCGCCCTCCGGCGTGGGGTAGATGCCTTTCGGCGTGCGCTTGAATAAGCTGACTCCGAGGGTCTCTTCCAGTTCGCGAATCGCACGGCTTAAATTCGGCTGAGAGGTATATAACCGTTCGGCGGCCTTGGTCATGGAGTTGGTCTGGGCGATTTCGACGGCGTATTTTAAATGCAAAAGGTTCATGTGCGTTCCTCCGGATCATCCTCACGCAGATGTTTTGAGAGAATTGCCAGCGACGAGGCGAGGTTTTCGTTTTCAATTAATATATGATCCGGCACCCGCAGAATGGTGGGGGCAAAGTTCCAAATGGCTTTGATGCCGCAGGCGATCAAACGGTCACAGGTCTCTTGCGCAACATTCGCAGGTGTGGTGATAATGCCCAGTTTGATATTTTTATTTTGGCACACGACTTCGATATCTTGAAGCGGCAGCACCGGTTTGCCGTTGATCAGTGTGCCGATCACGTTCTCGCTCGCATCAAACGCCGCGATAATATTTAATCCATAATCCGAAAACCCATGATAAGATAAAAGCGCTTTTCCGAGGTTTCCCGCACCGACCAGAATGGTTTTGGTCTCGCTGCCGTATCCTAAACACTGTTCGATCTGTCCAATCAGTTGTTCCACATCGTACCCGGTTTTGGGTCGTCCGGAACCGCTCACCGCGCCCAAATCCTTGCGTACTTGAACCTCGTTCAGCCCAAAAGCAGTTGCGATTGCAACAGAGGAGATGTTTTTGCGTTCGCCTTTCACCGAGTTTAAATAATGCAGATAAACCGGCAATCTTCGCAAGGTGGTGACCGATATCTCCTTTTCGTTCACAAAAATCACTCCAATCTGTCTTCTTTTATTCACTAT
>CAZTDA010000413.1:0-2498 GCA_964612155.1 uncultured Eubacteriales bacterium
GACAGCCTCAAGCACATCGCCACCACGACGGCGCGATTGGCACAAAACCAAACCTCGGAACTGTTATACAGCAACAGCAATCTCTCGCTTTCAAAAGCGCTCGTGTTTACGGCCGATACCAACCCATGGATATTGGCTGCGATTTCGGGTATTGTTCTTGTTTTATCTGTTTTGATCTGTTGGATCTTTACCGCGCTGTCGTTGTCAAAACCCAAAAAAACAAAAAATCGCAAAAGCAGAAAGACCGGACCGAAACGTTCGTCCGATCTCTCGGGCGGCGAATATCAATACGCAAAGCTCTCCATTTTACGCGGCGGGTTCAGAACGGCGATACCGATCTTGCTCTCCGTTTGCGCCGTTTTATTGATGTTCCGTCTGATCGGGATTTCAAAAGAAAATAAGACCCAACTTGAAGATATCTGTAATAACACGACGGTCACAGGGGCGTTTACCGATGTCAACGGAACCGCTCTCAACGGTTTGGCCGTCGACGGTTTTATTGTGAACGAGTTGTACCGATCCGGATATGTCGATCATATCTGCGTCACAAAATGGCTTAATTTTGCATTAGTCGGACCGTTGACGGTAAAAGGAGAACCGGTTGATATAAACCAATTTGGACTTCCGTCACCGACCAGCTTTTCATACGAGACCTTTTTAAACAACATGCAGCAAGGGCCTCGTTTAATCATGACTAATGATCTTTATAAAACGCCGGAATTTTACTACAGCTCCTTGGTGAATACGGAGTTTTTAAGCGGGTACGACGCTTCATTTCTTGCACAGGAAACAGATGAAGATGCGATGCCGTGTATGATCTCCACGGATTTAATGGCAAAATACGGCGTTTCTTTAGGTGATAAAATTCGCATTGCGGTATTTCAGGGAAGACAAATGTATGAGCTTGATCTGACCGTGGTGGGCAGTTATGTCAAAGACGGCGCCAAAGACAACATCTATTGCCCGTTGGCAGCGTACTTATCGCCGAAAACGCTTTTTGATACTGCCGGTGAACCCGAGCGCAGCCGATTTTACAACTATACATTTGACAGTGTTTCGTTTACCGTCAAGAACAGCGGTGAACTGGCGGCGCTGAAGGATTGGTTCGCTCAAAACGGTTATTCATCCGTAAACCATATCGGCGCAATCAGATGTTTTGTCGTGTTGGACGACAGGGTGCTGCTCGGCACGACCCGCTCGCTCCAGCAGCGCATTCGCTACACCGATACGCTTTTCACCGCGGTCTGTGTGCTGACCGAATTGATCGGATTTGTGACGGCCTATATTTTGGCTTTAATGCGGCGGGACGAGCTTGCGATCATGCGCTCGCTGGGTACACCGAGACAGCGGGCTTTCCACTCTCTCTTTGCGGAACAGCTTATATTATCACTGCCCGCCGTATCGATTACAACCGGAATTTTGACATGGATCAACGGATTTAATGGTGTTTCATTTTTACTCGCCGCCGCGTTTGGGGCTTGTTGGCTGGCGGGTGCCGCGATCTCGATCAATCGTCTTAATCGAAGCAAAGCGATTTTGATGACGCGAAAAGACGAATAACGGAGGGATCATCCTATGGCTATTATCGAGTTAAAAGATGTCAGTTACGGCTACGGTGCAAACGAGCGGCAAAATATCCTCTGCGGTGTAAACTGCGCTTTCGAGTGCGGTAAACTTTATGCTGTTGCGGGCCGTTCGGGCAGCGGGAAAAGCACTCTTTTATCCCTGATGTCCGGACTGGATCTGCCGGATGCGGGGCAGGTGCTGTTTGAGGGAACTCCGACCGATCAAATCGACCGCGACTTGTACCGCCGTCAAAAAATTGCGATCATTTATCAGGACTTCAGTTTATTTCCGTTGTTGACGGTTTTAGAAAACATTATGTATCCGCTCCAGCTTTGCGGTGCGGGCGGCGAGATCGCCCGAAAAACGGCAGAAGAACTCGCCGAGAAAGTGGCGCTGCCCAAAGAACTGTTTGACCGGTATCCTTCTAAAATCAGCGGAGGCGAGCAGCAGCGGGTGGCGATTGCGCGTGCGTTGACAATGGACAGAAAATTGATTTTAGCCGACGAACCGACCGGAAATTTAGACAGCGAAAACAGCGCGGCAATCATCGATATCTTAATAAAACTCGCCCATCAAGACGGTAGGTGTGTGATTATCGTGACCCACGATTTGACGGTGATGCAGCGTGCGGACTCGGTTTTTCGAATTGCAGACGGGAAGTTGATTTCTGTTTAACCCATATAATAACACCCCAAAACGCCGATATAAAGTCGGCGTTTTGTTTTTGCGGTTTTTTACACGTCAACTGCATTTTAATGGTTCATCGTCGCAGGAATGAGATTTAAACAGATAATTTTCTGTGTTGATTCTGTTCAAGCATATAGCGAACATGTATAAAAAGCATGCCATATACTACAGTAGGCGGTATATGCCGACTAATATGTGGAACAGAAAAGAGAGTTTAGTATGGCTAATAACGATTCCTACAGAAC
>CAZTDA010000414.1:0-2493 GCA_964612155.1 uncultured Eubacteriales bacterium
AATCACACGCTGCTCGGCCTCGGCGTATTCGGCACGCGGGATATCGCCGATGCTGCCGTCGGTGGTCACGACCAACCCGATGGTGGAGTGTTCGGTGATGACCTTTTTAGTGCCGACCTCCGCCGCCATGTTAAAGGGAACTTCCTTGTCAAACCACGGGGTCATCACCATGCGCGGCGCTTCATTTTCAATGTAGCCGATCGAACTCGGGACGATGTAGCCCACGCAGTCGATCATGCGTACCCTGAATTCACCGTCGCTGTCAATGCGGACTTTTACGGCCTCCTCGGGGATGAACTTGGGCTCGGTGGTCATAATGGTGCGCCCGGCGGAGGACTGCGGCAATTCGTCGGTAGCGCGTTCTTTACGGGCGGGATCGACGATGTTGGGGACAACGAGGGTCTCCATAAAGCGCTTGATAAAGGTGGATTTGCCTGTTCTGACCGGACCGACTACGCCGATATAAATATCCCCGCCGGTCCGTCTTGCCATGTCTGTGTAGATGCTGCTTCCCATATTCTCACTCCTTCCTAAACGGTGGGGATCAACAAGACATCATCGTGGGTCAGCCGATCCGTGTCGATTCCGTTTTGCGTCTTGATCCACTCGGCTGAGGTGTTGTAGGTTTTCGCAATGTCCCAGAGTTCCTCGCCTTCGCCGGCAAAGCACAGCACCAGCGGGGTCAAAGGCGATTGTTTTTGAACCGCCTCGTTGATTTTCAAATCTGACAGCAGGTTAAAGACGGAGCTCTCACATCTGGTCACCAGTGCCGCGATGTCGGCGCGAATTTCCATTCCGGAGCCGGTCTGTACGGTTTTACTGCCGCTGACAACCGCTGCGACCGAGAACTCACCGCCTTCGGAGACGGATGTGACATTTTGTTTAAACTCAATTTCTTTTTCAACAAAGAACAGTTCTCCATCCTCGTTGGCGGCCATCACAACCGCCGTTACAGCACCTAAAATCACAACTCCGCCCTGATCGGTCGAGAGTGCTGCCGTGCCTACCGTGCAGCGGGTGTCGAGTACCTTTTCGATGGCCTGTTCACCGAAATCAATCCCGGCGGAAGCCGAAAATGCGACTTCAAAACGCTCGCAGCTGGTGACGGCGGTAAAATTGGTGTAAGCGACTTCGGTGGCGTATTCGCGGCTGTATCCGTCAAACAACAGCTGGGTGGTTTCGAGGAGGTTGTTGACCGCTGTAATACCCAAGATCAAATCGAGTGACATCCGCCGATTGTCACCGTCCGGCTGAGAGACGACATTCAGCGCATAAGAGACGACTGAGGCCGCGACTTCAATTTCGCTGTTATCGGTCGCGTCCAGATCGGTGATCTGGCTGAACGGGATCGTGAATTTGACCGTGTGCGGCGTGGAAGAGCTCACATCGCCCAAGTACAGCGCTTCCAAAATGGCGTTTCCGTTTACCACCACCCGTCCGGAGACCTTTTTAAATCCGCTGTCGGCAATCACAAGACGGGAACTCAGCAGCTTCATCACCGAGGGGCGGGAGCTTTCAAGTTCTAAATCCTCGCTGACCGTGAATTGGCGGTTATAAGCCGAGACAAATCGCTTGATCGTCACGGTGTCCTTTTTCAGTTCAACGTCTACACCCTCAATACTGTCCAGCAGTTCTTCACGCTTTGCCCCCTTGACATCGGTTTCCAGTAAAAACGATCCGAATAAATCGATCTTGCGTGAGGAAATCGGCTGTGCCGAGCACCGCAGCAGCCGCGGATGCACAAATACCGCGCTGTCGGGTGGTACTGCGGCGTCTACGGTCTGCCGCCAGGCCGTGGTCTGGTTGGCGCTGCACAGTTCACCCTCGGGCGAGCGGTAGAGCGCGCAGAACCGGATATTCCCTTCCACAACAATTTTTTGATCCGTAATCTGTCTCCCTGTGACAAATACCTCCGCATCGGATCGCAGCACACGTTGAACCTCGGGGAGATAATCGGGGATCACTGCCTGCGAATCCACACGCGCCTCGAGCTTTGCCGAGAACAACGTAACAGAGGAGCCGATGGTTTTCTTATTCATTTTCATCTGCATATATTGACTCTCCTTTACACTCGTATGTGCCAATTGTTATGCATTGAGTTGCGTTTTTATGAAACATGCGTTAAAATTACATCAAGTTCGGAGGTGACTTTTTTGTCGAAAGTTGTCAAGACCGTCTGTATCGCGCTTGCGGTATTGTCCGCAGGCCTGATTGCGCTTTCGATTTTCAAAGTAAAAACCGCCGCACCGCATATCGGAGCAACGATTTATGCCTCGCAGTGGACGCCCGCAATTGTCCTCCCGAACGGTAAAATCAACTTGAACACCGCCTCGAAGGAGGAACTCATGCTGCTGCCCGGCATCGGCGATCTGCTCGCAGCGCGCATCATTGCTTATCGAGAAAAAAGCGGCGGTTTTATTTCAAAGGACGAGATCAAGGAAGTGCAGGGCATCGGCGACGGAAAATACGAGGCCATCCGCCACTATATTACGA
>CAZTDA010000415.1:0-2491 GCA_964612155.1 uncultured Eubacteriales bacterium
GGCTGCCGTACACATTAGCGGGTCGGTTTAAAAGATCGCACAGACCATCAATAAGCTCAGTTGAACAGCCATATGCGCCGGGTTGAAGATAAAGCTCGGAATGGTCGGTCTCGAGTGATTTGAAAATTTCATCGTCTACAGGTGCTTGCTTGATCCTATCGCCGTCATGACTGATTTTCATCATTTGTCCCAGCAGGGCATAATCTCCTTTTTCAAAGGCCTCAATGCACTTCTCAGAACGCGCACATTCGGATACACCGTAAAGAGCGACCCCGCGAAGATCGTATGTACCCGGATCGGCATGGTTGGCATATATTTGATGGATACGATTCTCATATTCGGGAAGCATTTTTGAAATTTTGTTGCGAGTTGCTTTTTCGGGGAGCGATAAGAGCATTTTATAAACCGCTGATGCGGGTTTAATTTTTGCGATATCTCTGAATTCACGCAAATCAAATTCGGGATATGAACGCTTTAACAACATAAAAGCAAACTCATATGCTGCAACTTTTGCATTAAATATATCCCGGCTGCCTTCTGATTTTTTCGCTTGCGTCATGCTGTCTGCAACGATGACGGCAAATTGATTTGAAAAAGGAACGGAAACACCGACTTTAAACGGTTTAAACTCAAGGTGCGTAATCCGATCACGCTGACTGCATTTCATAGCCGCATGATCACCCGCGCCACCTCTTGAACCAACAAACCACTCGCCTTCACCACATAAATCAATAAATTCGCGGTCGGTTATATTTAAGCTATTTAGCGCCACAATGGCTTCCGCTGTTGCGACAACAACGCTTGAAGATGAAGAAAGCCCGGCAGCAACAGGAATATTACCGCAAGCCGCTATATTCATACCGCAGAGTGTCATATCATTCGCAAGTTGAAAGCGAAGCGCGGCTGCTTTTACATAGTTCGCCCAATCACCGGCATTTTTTTTCAAATCAGCGGTAACCGGCTCCGCAGCGAGATAGTCAAGCCAGTTCTCATGATCAGCCATCGAAAGATATGTATTGACAGAAAATGAGCGATCCGGATATGAAGAATCGACATTCGATATATTAACGGTGTCATCATCTCGGGGAGAAGCGATGAATACAGTATCTCGGTCAATGGTCATGACATTGATTCCGCCGCCTCTGTGATCAATGTGGCGCCCCATTAAATTGACTCTTCCGGGTGCACGTGTCATAACGACGTTTTTGTCACCGTATTTTGCTATAAAGTGTTTTACGAGTTTTAAATACCGATTCTTTTGTTCATTGGAGTTCTCTCTGTACAGCTCGAGAAACAATGTGTCAAAGGTGCCGAGTTCTATATCGGAAATGAACTGCGACGCTTTGCGCATGAAGTGTTCGCTCATTTTGCGAAGTTCCGGTTTGGTGCTGTAAGTTAACATTTCATCGGGGTTAATTACTTCGTATAGTTTTACCTCATCTCTTTGAGCAAAATATTCAAGCGTATCTGTAAGATATATTTCGCCTTGAATGTTTGATGAATTACAAACGGATATAGCGTTGATGGCCGATTTGACATTGAAACAATAAAGTCCGGCATTGGCGTATGAGGTCGATAGAATTTCTTGTGCTGTAAAGGTTTTTCCATTTATTCGTTTTGAACCTATGGGTTTTTGCCCAGCAGCTTTTTTTAAGACAATAGCGGCCTTTTTGTTGTTTAAACCGAGCGATCTGAGCTTTGCAGCCCATTGATCTTGGGGCACATCCGCAAGTGCCATCTTTGCTGCATCGGCAAATTCGACGACGCCATACGGCTTTCCCTTATCCGTGATAACACGTCCGCCGTTTGGATTAGCGGAAATCGGTTGGACACCCCAGACCGCCTTTGCGGTTTCGGAATTTTTCAATAAATCGGAGACAACACGCGAGGAGATGATTTTGTCCCCCATCGAAATGATAGCAGCGCCTGTATACCCAACGGTCTCAAGCGCTTTTAATCCGCATAATGCTGCATGACCGGTACCAAGTTGCTGCCGCTGGTAAGCGTATACAATGCCATCGACACCATCCAGACAATCCATGACGCTTTGGGCATTATGACCGACTACAATGACGAAATGAGTGATGCCGCCCTCGCGCATGTTGATGATGATTCTGCGTATGACCGGAATGCCGGCGCAATTAAAGCAGACCTTATTCTTTTTATCGTCATTCATCCGGGTGCCGTTACCCGCGCACAAAATAATCGCTGCTTTATCCATCCTCATAATCTCCAATAGCTATATCCGGCAGCTTGGCATTCACTGCGTTCGAAAAGTCCCTTGACATCAACTAAAATCTTTGTACCTTCGCCGAAAAGCTTGTCCAAGTCTTTCATTTTATATTGTGTATACTGTGTGTGAGCAACCGCAACAACGACGGCATCCATATCCCTGATGGTGTTTAAATCGATAAATTCAACCCCATAAAGGCGTCTTGCTTCTTCGTCATCTGCGTTTGGATCGGTTATAACCGGTTCGATTCCGTATTCG
>CAZTDA010000416.1:0-2489 GCA_964612155.1 uncultured Eubacteriales bacterium
AAAGAACCGGTCACGGGTGTCGTCGAAATTAAAGAAAGTGAAACAGAAGAAGAATCCCCTTCTGAAAAAGAAGATAAGTCAAGTGACGAAAAGTCCCAATATGAAATGGTCTATCAGGGTCTCGCGGTTTATCGGGACGGGCAACTGGTGGGTTATTTGGATGCGACAGGCACCGAGGTTTATAATTATATCACCAATCACATCAGGTCCACATTTGTCTCTGTACCGGCAGGGGACGGCATTTCGGTGCTTGGAATTAACCATTCGAAAGCGGTTATTAAGGCCTCACTTGAAGATGGTGAAATTACTTTCGATCTTAAAATAAAACTTAACGCCGATATCATCCAAGAAACCGGAACCCTTGACGTCAGCAAGATTTCGGTTGTGAAAGAAATCGAACAAATTGTAAACCGGCACATGGAAGCGACAATATCCCAGACCGTTGAGCTGGTACAGACGCAATTCGGGAGTGATATTTTCGGATTCGGCGCACAACTGCATATGCAGCAGCCGAAACAATGGAAAAACTTAAAAGACACATGGAACGAGACATTTTCTCAATCTGTAATCATTGTTACTGTCGAGTGCGCGGTGAGCAGAACAGGTGATATCAAACAGCCGATAAAATTGGAGGAATAAGGCCGTGATTAAAAAATCCAGCATCACCTCTGTGCAGCTTGCACTGATGGCGGTGGGCAGCGCGCTCATTTTTCCGTATACGTTTATGCCGATTTTAAATACACCGCCTGCCAATCAAGACGCCTGGATTGTGCTGTTAATGATGTTTCCGTATGTGCTTATCATCAATGCGCCGATTATGATTTTAATCAATCGGTTCAGGGGTATTAATATCAACGAAACCGTGGAAATCATCCTCGGAAAATTCTTCGGGAAAATCGCTGCATTTATATTCTGTCTGTTCTTTCTTTATTGCCTCACGGCATGCTCGTTAATCACAGTCAAATTCCTTGTGCTCTATGTGTTTCAATCGACGCCGACATGGGCGCTGCTGCTGTTTTTGCTTGTCCCGGTGTGCTATTCGGCTTTAAAAGGCGCCGGAACCATTGCGCGATTGGCGTTTTTCTTTGTCCCGCTGATGATATTGATAGCAGCTTTTTTCTTTATCTTGGGTATAAATGATATGGATTTTAGCAATCTCAAGCCCGTTCTTGCCGATTCTACATTTTTAGAACTGAATCAAGGAGCTTTTTTAACCGGTTCGCGTTATTCCGAAATTCTAATCTTTTTTGTTTTCTCTTTTTATCTTCATAAAAAGGCCAATGTCAATAAGACGTATGCATCCGCCTTAATCGTGTTCGGCATCACGTTTATGATTATTTTGCTACCGACTATATTAGTGCTGGGCGTTGAATTTGCAAAGCGCGCATGGAATCCGTATTGGCAGTTTTCACGACAGGTGGACGCTTATGATTTTATTCAAAAGGTTCAGTCCATCAATCTGCTGGTGTGGTTTCCCGGTGCTATAATTAAGTTAGCGATTTATAATTATATGTGCAGCTTTACGCTTTCGGGAATATTTAAAACAAAGACGCATAAGGGTTTTGTGATCCCGCTGGCGGCTATCTCATTTATCGCCTGCCTGCTTCCGATGCTCAACCGATCGGATGTGATTGAGCTGCTGCGTTCCGACAAGGTTTTTCCCTATATCGTGTTGCCCGTAACGCTTGTCTTACCGGTGATCTTGTTGATTTTTTATTTCATCAGGCGTAAAAAAATCGATGCATTCGTCAAGCAAAAATTGTTGCTCGCAGATACCGAGGCGGATAAAAATCCCCAACCGTCTCCGTAATTCCGGTTGCAATATTTTAATAAAGGTTACTTTTTCTTGATGTTCATTCCGATGATCATTCCACCTAACATGCCAAAGCAAATGCCGTAAGTCAGCGCGTTTGGGCCGTATGTATTCATAAAAGAACATCCGAGTGCCACTCCAAGACACATGCCGAGCGATATCCCGTAAGACATGTAGTTATTCTCTGCATTTGCATCCGCATCCTTGTCCTGCTTGACTGTTTTGTCAACGACGTCGGTGCCGGTTTTTAGCACATCCGGATCAGAGCTTTTTGGTCTTTTTGCAAATTTGGCGATGATAATTGCAATGGCGACCCCCAAAGCTACCCAGGGCAGAGCAGCCAAAATGAAATCAATCATATAATACCTCCAAATTGCTCTCTTTTTTTACCTTTGCGGTGTTGATGGAGGAGATGAGCAGTTTTTTCACTTCAATACAATCATATAGAATTTTTTGATTATTATAATATTCGCTCTCAATTAATAATTCCAACCAATATTCACTCTCCGAACACTCTTTTAATGCTATTTGTAATTTAGCGGTGAAGTCTGATTTACTATGTGCATAAAATGCCTCTCGGATATTTGCGCCTATGCTTGTGCCAGAGCGAATTAATTGATTCGTCAGCACTGTTTCATGTTTTGAAGCTTTGATTTCATTACAGCATTTTATGATT
>CAZTDA010000417.1:0-2473 GCA_964612155.1 uncultured Eubacteriales bacterium
CATTGCCCGATCGGGTCTTCATTCCATCCCATTTTCTGTTGAAATTGAATGACATCCTTGGCTGATAAGCGATTTTCCCTATATTCTATATTCATTTGATATCTCCTGATTACCCTTTCGGTTTTATAAATCACTCCGCCAGTCCTTGAATCAAATTTCTTAATCCCTGATAATGGCGCTGTTGATAGAGCTCGATAACTTCTTTGGTGGTGTGATCGTTTAGGCAGCACTTGCCTTCCTCGTCCCCCGAAAACTCCAGATCAAAGCAGGGGATGCCGTATTGGCGGTAGACATACGCCGGCAAACTGCCGTCATTGCAGATATACCCCGGGTCGGCGGTACAGGATTTATCACGAAATCCCGATTTGAATAAGTCAATCACTTTTTGACAGGACTGCCGATAAGCCGCGTCGTTTTTTGCGGAAGAAGCGGTATAAAAAGAATCGTCGCAGATGCTGGCAAGACAATGAAACGACAGCACTGCGCGGGGTTTTACTTCCTCGATAAAACGGATGACGGCTTTGGTCTCCTCCTCGGAATTCGGGAACGGCCCCCGATAGGTCTGCCCGCCGTATTCGGAGGTGTCGTAGCCGTAGGTGTAGTCCACCGTGTTCCAGTCCGCGTCAAAGTTGCGGTTGATGTCCACGCCGCAGGGGTTGGTGCGGATATATTGGGGCTCGCCCAAAACCAGACGCTCCCGGCTGTCGGCGTTGACCGTTGGCAGCGCCGCAATACCGACTTTGCGCAGCAACTTGCCGTCGCTTTCAAGCAGTTTTTTAATCGCGGGCAGCATGAGTTCCGGCCCGGATTCCCCGGCGTGAATGGTTCCGATCAACGCGATCGGGTTTCGGCTGTTCCCCGCAATCAACCCTTTGAGCGGCTTTTTCATCGTGGTGAACCCGTACTCTTTGACCGTGACAAGCCCCCGAAACTCCGCGGACAGTTGATTGATCGTGTTGTTGATTTTCGCATATGACCACCAGACGGCCTCATCCCGCACTTTGACAAAGCAGGGCCCGAACGGCGGATAGGCGTCCCCGAACACAGAAACCCAATAGCAATACGTCATGCCGACTTGAACGGTATCGTCCGTATAAAAATAACGCCTTTTATAGAAGAGCTCCAGTGTGCCCCGATAGAGGACCTCGGCCTGATCGATTTGCGTGGAGTCGAAATATTCCTCATAATCCTGACCGAAGGCAAAGTCCGGCTCGGGTTTGCGGTAGATTGTAAAAACCGTCTCCGCGGGCATGGATTTGTCGTGGTAGACCGGCGTCGCCTGCCAAAAAGAGAGCAGCACTTTTCCGCTCACGACCTTTGCGGTCAACTGATAAAATAGTTTTCTGGGCATGGATTTCTCCTTATATATGGTTCAAACAAAATCGTGTGCTTTCTTGTTTTATTGTTGCTTATTACCCTTATAATCCTTTATATCCGCCAAATACATTCATCACATTTTTTATATCATAAATAGCTGATTTAATGAATGTTTGATCTGTCGACATCTCAAAATCCAACTTTGTGCTTATAGCAGGATTCTCTCGAAATGTCCCTATAATCAATGCATGGCCTAAACTTTTCATCTCTAATGTGAATTCCAAATCACGTTCATATAAATGCCTATATTCCGCTTTCCCCTTTAATGTTTTATAACATGTCTCAAGCCACTCTAGAAACCTATAAAGCACTCCAGTGGCAAAAATAAAATTATCATATCGAACGAAGTAGCACCCAATATTAATATTAAGAATTCCCTTAACATCATATCCACCCTCTATTGATGTATTAGGAAATCCCAAAACCTCGGTAATAATTAATTCGATTTTTTCATTGCCCCCACTTAAACAAAAAGCTCTAATAGGTAAATCCATTGTTTATACCTCTATAGATTGAAGTTTTGAATAATTATTTAAACAAATCAACATGATTTTCATCGAAGTGATAATTATCACCTAGGATATTTATTATTCATGCAAAATAATTGGTGATAGCTTCAATGAATGATCTGAGAATTTTATCTAACAACAATTTAAATGAACCATATGCTCTCCTTATGTATTTTAGCTTCTTCATTAATAAATTACATCGTATCCCCTATAACGTTCAAAAACATAATTTATCGGTTCAAGTGTATGAAGATAGAGAAGTTCTTTTTCTATTTCATTAATCATAATTTCATAAATACTACCGTCCGTATCAACATATTGAATTTTCCCTGTTTTAGTATTAAAAAAACGTCTAGTCTCAAGATAATCTTTCTTTGATTCTAAATCATTTGTTCCTGTTGCCATATCTGAATAATGAGCATTTAGATTTTTTTCCTTTTTTAAACTTTCATCTATGTGTTCATTTATGTTTCTCAATTTGCGTTCCATAATAATTGGAATTTCTTTAATATTAATACCTAAATGCTCTCTGAAATCATCAGAATGTTGCAAAATTTTCGATATGTTTCCCATGCACACCAGTAAGG
>CAZTDA010000418.1:0-2467 GCA_964612155.1 uncultured Eubacteriales bacterium
TGCTTGTTTGAGATATCCACCCTTACGCGAAGAAGTTTATTCAACTCTTCTTTCGGAATGTGGTGTGAAATGTGGATCAGATAATAATCGGTGTTGGCAGGGGTATAAATCGCACGCAGCACATCGATCAACGGCTCCAGCACATAGCGGTTATAGTAGGCCCAGGTTTCGAGAAACTGACCCCTGCGAATGTATTTTTCAACCCGCGCATGTTGGATATAACGATATTTCCCCTCGGCAAGTTGATTTTCGTACTGCTTGGGATATTCCGCCGGATTGGGATCGACAAATTGAATCAACCCGACCTTGTCGAAAATCACCTTTGCTGATTCGATTTTGCTGCCCTTGATATATTTGCAATCGTCCGGATTGCGGCTGTGCGGCTGCCAGCAGAAGTCGATCAACAGATACTTGCTGCTGTCCTTCAAGTGATAGATGCGCTGCCGGATTTTCGGGTGACCGTGCCTTGTGACATATTTATAATCGATCTCGGAGAGCTCGGACAGCGCGTTTTCAACCGCAGTGTAGGCGTCTTCCTCATTCGCGTCCTCGACATCCAGCCAAAAATCGATGTCGGAGTATTCATCGAGCGTGCCGTTGGCGTCCGCGCCCTCGAGCCAGAACGCATAACACCATGACAGGAGTTTCAATTTATCGGTCAGATGGTTAATGATCTGTTCTCTTGTTACCATAAAAATTTCCTCGTCTTTATATTCGGTTGTACACATAGAAAAAGTTGTCGAGCAAAATGTAATATTTGATGATGTCCTTATCCTCGGCAAACCCGAGTTCGTCAAACAGCATGGCCTTATAACGCTCATAATCACTGCGGCTGTACTTCGATAACTTGACTAAATTGTATTCGAGCGAGCGGACGCAGAGAGCGATGTCCATCCATTTGTCCCCGATCCCCGCGTCGCCCAAATCGACAAGTCCGCAGAATTTGCCGTTTTCGAGAAAGACATTCGGCAGGCAATAGTCATTGTGCGAAAAGACAATCTCCTCATCCGGGCGATTTTTGTCAAGGAAAACAAACAGATCGTCCATGCCGGAAAAGCCGTGCGCAAAATTACGGTCTTCGTCGATCTCTTTTGGGTCGATCAAGCCGTTTTCGAGATTATGGCGAGCGCTTGCAAGTGTGACTTCAAGCGTGTTGCTGTTCGGGCAGCCGGCAACATCAACCGCCCAGAGGGCCTTTAAGCCGTCGGCCAACGCCTTGATCGCCGGTGTGGGGTTTTGCATATTCTTTTCCGAGCAGGCCATCTCGCCCGGAATTTTCGACATCAGCAGGTAATTAAATCCGTCCTGCTGTTCAAAGGCGATCAGGCGCGGCGCGGGCAGCTTTCCGTCAAGCCAGGTGAGAATCTTCCGCTCCTTGTCCGAATCGGACTTTGCGATTTTTAAGACCATGTTGTCAAAGAGCAGGACGCTGGCTTTTGAACAGCCGATGTCGTCCGCCCGATAGGGTTTTCCCTCAATATGCTGCCGGATGGCCTCCGGCAGTTTTTCTATGTCAAATATGATGAGTTCCTCCTGTGAAAATTATTTAGCCCACCCGCGGGAACAATCGACGGCTTTTTTCCAACCTGCTAAAAGCTCTTGCCGATGATCACACGACATTTTCGGTTCGAAAGTGCGTTCCCGTTTCCAATTCTTTTTGATTTCGTATTTGCTCTCCCAATAACCGACCGAAAGCCCCGCGAGATAGGCCGCACCCATCGCGGTGGTCTCGATACAGGCGGGGCGGTGAACCGGTGCATCGATGATGTCAGCCTGAAACTGCATCAAAAAGTTGTTCGACGAAGCGCCGCCGTCCACACGCAGCGAGCGCAGGGATTTGCCGCAGTACTGTGCCATGGCCGAGATCACGTCGGCGGTCTGGTAGGCGATTGATTCGAGTGTTGCGCGGATGATGTGTTCGCGGGTGACACCTCTGGTCAGCCCGACGATGCAGCCGCGCGCATACGGGTCCCAATACGGCGCGCCGAGTCCGACAAAGGCCGGGACGACATAGCACCCGGCGGTATCGGGTACTTTGGAGGCGAAATACTCGGTATCGGCAGCATTATAGACCAGATGCAGCTCATCCCGCAGCCACTGGATGGCGGCACCTGCGATAAAAATCGAGCCCTCGAGCGCGTATTCAACCTTGTTGTCAACGCCCCATGCAATCGTCGTAATCAGCCCGTTATCGGAAAATACGGGCTTTTCCCCGGTGTTCATCAGCAAAAATCCGCCCGTGCCGTAGGTGTTCTTGGCCTCGCCGGCGAAAAAACAGGTCTGACCGAACAGCGCCGCCTGCTGGTCGCCCGCCGCGCCGCCGATTTTAATCGGGAATCCGAAAAAGTCGGGCAGGGTTTCGCCGTAGACACACGACGATGGTTTGACCTCGGGCAGCATACAGGCGGGGATATCGAGTTCCGCAAGAATCTCTTTATCCCAACACAAGTCGTTGATGTTATATAAA
>CAZTDA010000419.1:0-2462 GCA_964612155.1 uncultured Eubacteriales bacterium
CCATCTGCGTCGGACCGGAGTTTGAATATGCGCTGGTCAAGTGCGGCGATGAATGCTATGTGATCGCAAAAGAACTCGTCGAGACCGTGATGAAGGCCGGCAAAAACGAAGAATACGAGATTTTAGGCACGATTAAGGGCTCCGAGCTCGAATATATGCGCACCTCGCACCCGTTCTTAGACCGCGAAGCGCTGGTCATTGTCGGCGATTACGTCACACTCGACGCCGGCACCGGCATCGTGCACATCGCACCCGGACACGGTATGGACGACTACCTCGTCTGCCGCAAATATAAAGAGCTTCCCATTCTGGTTCCGGTCGACGACCGCGGTATAATGACCGCCGAAGCCGGAAAGAGCGCGGGACTGACGACCGAAAAGGCCAGCCCCGTAATCATCGGAGAACTGCGCGAAAACGGGCTGTTATTTGCCAGTGAAAAGATCGTCCACCAATATCCGCACTGCTGGCGCTGCCACGAGCCGGTGTTATTCCGCGCAACGAGCCAGTGGTTTTGCTCGGTAGATGCGTTTAAAGAGCAGGCCGTCGACGCGATCAAAGACGTCAAGTTTTTCCCCGATTGGGGTCATGACCGCATGGTCTCGATGATCCGCGAGCGCAGCGACTGGTGCATTTCGCGCCAACGCAACTGGGGTCTGCCGATTCCGGTGTTTTACTGCAAGACCTGCGGCATGCCGGTCTGCGATGCGGCGACGACAGAAGCGGTCTCGAAACTGTTCGGACAATACGGCTCCAACGCCTGGTTTGAAAAAGACGCGAAAGACATTCTGCCCGAGGGCTATAAGTGCCCGCACTGCGGCGCAAGTGAATTCGACAAAGAAAAAGACACGCTCGACGGTTGGTTTGACTCCGGCTCAACGCATTTTGCGTCGTTAGCCAAAGACCATCCTGAGCAGTGGCCCGCCGACATCTATCTCGAGGGCGGCGACCAATATCGCGGGTGGTTCCAATCGTCACTTTTAACGGCGGTCGCGACCAGAGGTGCTGCACCTTACAAAACGATTATCACCAACGGCTGGACGGTCGACGGCGAGGGCAGGGCCATGCACAAATCCCTCGGCAACGGCGTCGCACCGCAGGATGTCATCAAGGACTGGGGTGCGGATGTGCTGCGGCTGTGGGTCGCTTCGTCGGACTATCAAAGCGACGTGCGCATCTCGCCCGACATCATCAAGCAGCTCTCCGAGGCCTACCGCAAGATCCGCAACACCGCGCGGTTCGTGCTCGGCAACCTGAACGATTTCGACCCCGATAAAGACTATTGCACCGACTATGAGCCGCTTGACCGGTGGGCATTATCTCGCCTTTCGGAACTGGTCAAAAAGACCACGGCGGCCTATGAAAATTATCAGTTCCATGTCGTTTACCGGTCGCTTTACGATTTCTGCGTAGTCGATATGAGCAATATCTACTTCGACGTTTTAAAAGACCGCTTGTATGTCGAAAAGGCCGACGGACAAAAACGCCGTGCCGCCCAGACGGTGATCTATCATGTGCTCGACGCGATCACGCGCATCATGGCGCCGATCGTCGCGTTTACCTCGGATGAAATCTGGAAAGCGATGCCGCACCGTGCGTCCGACGACAAGACCTCGCCGATCTTCAATTTGTTCCCAAAAGCCGAAAACATCGACATCTCCGATGTTGACTGGAATGCTCTGTTCGATTTGCGCGAAGAAGTTAAAAAAGCGCTTGAGGACGCCCGCAACGAAAAATTGATCGGCGCGCCGCTCGACGCTGCCGTGACCATCACGACGCCGGACGCGGATAAGTTGGCCAAAGACGCCGATTTGTTGCGCGAACTCTGCATCGTCTCGGGCTTAAAGCTCGCAAAAGGCGAAACGCTTTCGGTCAAGGTCGAAAAAGCGGGCGGTATCAAGTGCATTCGCTGCTGGACCTATTCCGACAGCGTCGGCAAAGACGGCGAACACCCCGAGCTCTGCGCCCGCTGCGCCGCTATCCTGAGGCCTTAATTTTGACCCCGTTTTCGGAGAAGATTCTCTCGGAAAATATGATCCGCTTTCATGCCCGCCAAAAGGGTCGGTTTCGGCTTGCCCTGAAGGCGGGTTTTGAAGAGATGGGCTATCATCCCCGCATGGAAGTGCACAAATGTTTGGGCAAAAACCGCAATGTGATTGTCGGTGACATCGGGAAAGCCAAAGTGATTTTCACCGCGCATTACGACACGCCGCCCACATTGATTTTGCCCAACTTCATTTTACCGCGCAGCATTTTTCTCTCGTTGCTGTATCAGTTGGTTTTGGCCGTGCTTGTTTTTGCGGGATTTTATATTTTGTTAATTGCGGGCGGGTATGTCGGTACATTAGTTTCGGCCATTGTCACGAGCGGTAATGTGCCGTTTTTGACCAACTTTATGGGCATCCTCAGTGGTGACATCGTCAATGATACCGCGTTGGTATTCTCGGCTGTCGGCGGGTTTTTGG
>CAZTDA010000420.1:0-2456 GCA_964612155.1 uncultured Eubacteriales bacterium
CTAATTCACGCGGACACGCGGATCAACTACGGCATATAAGATGTCGGAGATCAGCGTTCCGAGCAGAGTCAGTGCAGCTAAAAACAGCATATAGAACATGGAGAAGGGAAGGTCGCCCTTGACCATGGCGTTATACGAAGTGTAACCGATCCCGGGGATCGAAAAGAGCTGTTCGGTAATCATCGCTCCGGCAAACAAACTCGGCAGCGTGCCGCCGACGATGGTGACGATCGGGATTAATGTGTTGCGGAACGCATGTTTGTTGATCACTGTCCGCTCGGAAAGCCCTTTTGCACGGGCGGTACGGATATAATCGGAATTTAAGACCTCAAGCATGTTGGTGCGGGTATAACGCATCAAAAATCCGATGCTGACGATGGTCAGGGTGATCACGGGCAATAAAAAGTGTGAAGCCACATCCATGGCTTGCCCGAAACCCGTCATTTGGTCGTAGAGTCGGCTGACTTTTCCGACGGATTCGACCCAATTGAGCTTAAAGGCGAACACCAGTTTTAGTAGTGTTGCAAAGAAAAATGACGGCAGTGAAATACCCACAAGGGCAAAAACGGTGACACCGTAATCGGTTTTGCTGTATTGCTTTCTGGCAGCGATAATACCGAGCGGAATGGCAATGACAAGTTCCAAAACCAAAGAGGCAAACCCGAGATAAAAGGAATCCCAGATGACCTGCTTGAATTTATCCACGACCGGCATGTTATAAACCCACGAATCGCCAAAATCGCCTTTTAAAAGCGAGCCGCCGACCCAGGCAAAAAAGCCCTCGAGGATGGAACCATCCATTTTATAGACCTCTTTTAACTGCGCCAGCACTTCGCTGTAGCTCTTGCTGCCGGGCAAAGACGACCGTTCCCGGGCGACCGCTTCAATATAAGAAGTGGGCAGGCAGCGCAGAATCGTATAGATGATTAAGGCGATTATAAACAGAATTATTACACTTAATAATAAGCGTCTCACCAAAAACTTCCACATGTGTTTGATTTCTCCTTGCAAAGCAGAAAATATTGATTTTATTTAAAAGCAGAAAAATCTACTTTTAAAACGCGTCAACAAGCGTTAGCAAAACGTACTTTTGTTTTGCAAAATCATTACTGTGACTATCTTTCTCAGTATCAGGCAGCGCGCGGCTTAATACTTTCCGTCGTTTTACGATGGGTTTAATGGTGAATAATGTTCACCACTTAAAAAGAAAATTGCCTAGGACTTTCCAAATTTAATTATCTACGAGGAAAGCCCACCGACCGGCGGGCTTTCCTCAGAAGACAATTTAATTTTAGTTTATGCTGAAAGAGAGTGTGTACTCTTATTTCGCTGCATAAACTTCGAGGGATTCAATATCATTCATCCAGCCCCAATAGGTTGTGATATCGGGGGTCACAGTGCTGATATTAACACGCTCGGAGCTGAAGATGATGATGTTCTGTCTTTGGTAAGACGGAACTTCGACTGCCCAGTCAATGATGGTATCCAAGCAGGCCTTATAAGTCGCTTTTCTGAAGGACTGATCCGCGCTCTTACGGGCATCGAGAATCAGCTGATCCAGATCGGCATCATTGATGTGATAATGGTTGGAATCGGAGCCGCCCTTACCGACGATGCCGGAGCTGTGATAAATCTGATACATATCCGGATCGATAGTGGCTTGCCATGCAGCGGTCCAAATTTCCTGCGTGCCGGCATCCAATTGATCCCAAAGGACCGAGGAGTCCGCAAGGTCGGAAACGTTCAGCGTGAGGCCGATTTTTGCGAGTGCCGCGGATGTGTTGGAGAGCACCTGGAAGTTCGGGTGATCGCCGATACCGTCGCCGGGGATCAACGCTTCATAGGTCAGTTTTGCGCCTTCGGGAGCTGCGGTAAATTTACCGGTGGCATCGTCAAAGGTGAATCCGGCTGCCTTGAAGAAACCGATTGCGGCCTGGAGCGCGGCGGCATATTTTGCTTCGGCGTCCATGGCGGATGTATAGATGTCTTTTCCGTCAACATCCTTGGAGAAAGCAACCGCATAGTCGGCATCCGATTTTTGCGGAGCAGCCCAAGAAGTGTTGGAGATCGGGTAGTTGATGACAGCAGCCGCGTCGCCGTAGTAGCTGTTGATCGCCACGTCACGATAGACGGCCAGCAGGGTTGCAATACCTTTTCTCAGGTTCTTGGAAGCGTCGGAAGCGGGATCGGTACCAACCTTCATGGTGTCGGCATTCATACCGATGTAACCGTAACCGAGGTTATCGACCGAGTTGGTGGTAATGATGGTGCCGTCCAGTTCGCCGCCGTTGATCTCACGAATCTGTTCGAACTTGGTCTTACTGCCGCTCGGATTGGCGACATCGACTGCGCCGGATTGAATCGAGGTAATCTTATCGGCTTCGCCGACTTCTTTGAACTGGATATACTGCAGTTTCGGGCAGCCCTTGTAATAGTTTGCATTGGCTTCGAAGTAA
>CAZTDA010000421.1:0-2438 GCA_964612155.1 uncultured Eubacteriales bacterium
AGCACGGCAGCTATATCATCGAGGGGCTTGAGACCGGAAAGCTCTATCGCGGTCACTTTAACGTGGTCAACAACGGCTGCATCACCAATCTGCCCGACGACGCGATTGTCGAAGTGCCGGGTTATGTCGATTATAACGGCGTCAACATCCCACAGGTGGGCGATCTGCCGCTCGGCTGTGCGGCGGTCTGCAACGCGTCGATCAGCGTGCAGCGACTGGCGGTGGAAGCGGCGGTCAAAGGCGACGACTTGTTGCTGCGTCAGGCCATGATGATGGACCCGCTGACCGGAGCGATTTTGACCCCGCCGTATATCTGGCAGCTCGTGGACGACATGTTAGTCGCGCAGGAGCAGTGGCTGCCGCAATATAAAGCCGCGATCAAAGCGGCGAAAAAGCGCCAAAAAGGCGAGCGCCTGCCCTTGAAAGAGGTTCAGGCCGCCGCGCGTCTGAAGGTCAAGACCGTCGAGGAGATGTCCAAAGACAAAGACGAAACCCGCCGCCTTGCCGCCGCGACCGACAAGGCCGCCGACGCAAGGGCGAAGCAGAAATAAGAAAAGGTAAATAATAATGCGGGCGGATTCATCCGCCCGCATTATTTTCATGTAGGGGCGGCACTCCGTGGCCGCCCGAAACCTACGTCTTGTAATTTGTAAGGACGCGCAATGCGCGCCCCTACCGAGGGGTTATTGAATCGAAAACAATTCGGCGGCGTTTTCGTATAGAACGCGGCGCTGTTCGCGCGGGGTTAGGCCGACACGATCAAAAAGCTCCATTTCGCTCGACGGAGACCACATGGGGTAATCGGTACCGAACAACACTTTTTCGGTGCCGAACGCCTCAAACAGATGTTTTGCTTTTTCGGGGCTGAGCGCGTACAGCGACGACGAACAATCGACATAAAAGTTCGGCAGTCCCGGCAGCTCGTTTTCGGCGTCATCCCAGCAGCTCCAGCCGCCGAAATGCGCGGCGATTACGGTGAGATCGGGCAGCTTTTTTTTCAAATTTAAAATCTGCTGCGGGTGCGAATAATGAAAGCGCGTATCCCCCGCGTGGATGAGTATCGGCAGCTTTCCGATGAGTTTTTTACAGAGGTTGACGGATTTATCCGAATCGGCGGCGAATTTTTGAAAGTCGGGATGTATTTTGACGCCTTTCAAGCCGAGCGAAATTAAGTGTTGCAAATCGCCGTCGAGGTCTTTGCTGTCGGGGTGCAAGGTGCCGAAGCCGGTGATAACACCCGGATGTTCACTCACCTGTGCGGCGATAAATTCATTGATCGAGCGCACTTGCGCGGGCATCACCGAGACGCTGTGAATCAGATAATGCGTAATTCCGGCGCGTGTACCCTCTTGCAAAAGCGTAGAAACCGTCCCGTCGAAGCGAACGGGCATATCGTAAAATTCAGAAATGCTCTGTGCGGCGCGCGTCGCGATTTTATCGGGGTAGACATGGCAGTGTGAATCGAAAATGGGAAGCATTTATTTAACGACCTTTTTTGATGATTTTACGGGGTATAATTCCCGGCAAAAAGTGTTTGCGGGATTGTTTTATCATAGCACAGCTGTCGCAGATTTTCCACCGTTTTATGACAAGTTCAAAACCAAGAAATGCATTTGAAAATTCAATTAAAAAAACCGTTGACAATGAGAATCATATATGTTACGATACGCATGTTTTGTGTCGTTATGCGGCAGGAACTTACTTCCCCGCTTCCTTTGAGGAAGCTCCGGTTTTGAGCCGGAACAACTGTCGCGCGCGGTGAAAGTCACGCGCGGTGCTTTAGCGAAAGCGCAAATTATAAGTTGGCTACTGAATAGCCAGTTGGTTACTTAATAACCAAGTGTACTTGGGTACACGCTTGTAAACAGTCGAAAGAGTGGTAAAAGTAAGTTCTTACTGTATAGACTCTAAGCTGGTCTGAATAGTGACAGAAACGACAAATTTTTTAATTTGTTTTCTGTTGCTTGTATAACCTGCGTGATGTTTATCAAACGTGCCTTTGTATGCGAAGGCGCGTTTTTTATTATACTAAACGGGGTGATTGATCCATGGAAGAAAAATTGAAGTTGTACGGATTTAACAATTTGACAAAATCGCTGAGTTTTAACATCTATGACATCTGTTATGCAAAAACCGAACGGGAACAGATGGATTATATCAAATACATCAACGAGCAGTATAACTCCGAACGTTTGACTGCCATTTTGCAAAAACTGACCGAGATGATCGGTGCGGTGGTGCTGAATGTATCCCGACAGGATTACGAACCGCAAGGCGCGAGCGTTACCTGTCTGATTGCCGAAAAGGATATGGCAAAAAAACGTGCCGGTGAAACGGTGATCGGCCATTTGGACAAGAGCCATGTGACGGTGCATACCTATCCCGAATATCACCCCGAAAACTCCATTGCGACTTTTCGGGTGGACATTGATGTGTCC
>CAZTDA010000422.1:0-2433 GCA_964612155.1 uncultured Eubacteriales bacterium
TAAATACGAGGGCGAAATACCCTCTGCAGCTTGTTTTGCGGGAAATATTGATTGGCAATTCATTTGATACGGACCGCTCTATGGATCCGGAATTGGTGCAAAAGATGCAGGGCATGGCGGATTTGATGAAGTATTCGCTGATTGTTATTGCTTCGGCGCCAATGATGATTGTCTATCCGTTTGCTCAGAAGTTTTTTATAAAAGGTGTTATGCTTGGTTCAATCAAAGGCTAAGTATTAACATAAAATCAATTAAAAAGGAAGGGTGTTTTATCTTGAAAGCGAACTTTAGGAAAAAGCGAATCGCACCGGTTTTAGCCATTTTTATGGCGCTGTCTTTGTTGGCTGCTTGCAGCGGAGGCGGTAACACAGCTACATCTTCTGCCGCTTCGCCGTCAACAGCTCCATCTTCTGCCGCTTCGCCGTCAACAGCTCCATCCGCGTCAGGAGCCGATAACGGTCAGGCAATCCCGCCGTTTACTGATCCGCTGGCCAATGCTATAGGGTCAACACAGATCGTAAAGACGCCGGGCAGCGTCACAATCTCAATCGGCCTTATACAGGATCCGAACGTGTCGAGTTACACCGATAACTATCTTACCAAGTGGATTTACGAGAATGCTGGCGTAAACCTTAAATTTGAATTGTACCCGGCTGCGGACGCAAAACAGAAGATGGATCTGCGGGTCAGTTCAGGCGATAAACTGCCGGACATTATTTCAATCGGTATGACTGATAAAGCCCGTGTTTTCAACTATGGAAGCAATGGCGCAATCATCCCGCTGGATGATTTATTTGACAGGCTTGGAGAGACTTGGAGAAAGCGCGCTGAGAAACTCGGCCTGGATTTTGACATGATCCTTGCGCAGACCGCAAGCGCCGACGGGCACAATTATGGGGTGCCGTTTCGCGATGCAAACCTTAATAACCTGCTGCCGCAGAGGGGATTCATCAACAAGACCTGGCTCGATAAACTGGGCCTCCAAATCCCGACGAACTCCGAGGAGCTCGTCACAGTCCTCACGGCGTTCCGTGATCAGGATCCCAACGGCAACGGCGTCAAAGACGAAATCCCGATGATGGGCGCGATGGACACGATTAACATTTGGAAGGCGCATCCTTTAGGGTATTTGCAGAATATGTTCATCTATTACAATGATTCGGGGAAATACTATTTGCCATTATCGCAAACAGGCGGTAAAGTTGATGTCAGTTATGACAAACCGGAATACCGCGAAGCTTTGAAATATTCCAATAAGCTTGTTTCGGAAGGATTGCTGACAGAACTTTCTTTCACGACAGATAACCCCTCGTATTCCAAGCTCAAACGTGCAGATCCTGCGGTGCTGGGCCTGGTTATAACCGGTGTCGCGGTGGATCTGTACTTTGGCAACAGCCCGGACAAATATGTGCCGTATGAAGTCATGAAAGGGCCAAATGGCGTTCAATGGCAAACCCGCACTTTGAACGCGCCGGGAACTCGCTGCGCAATCAGCGCGGACTGTGAACATCCTGAGATCGCGTTTATGCTGGCAAGCTACACGACTATCAATGATGAAACCGCAGAGTATAATTTTTTATACCGTTTCGGGGAGAAAGATGTAGACTGGCGTTACGCGCTGCCAGGCGAAAAGAGTATGTTTGAGAAGGAAGGGATACCTGCTAAGGTCAAACAGCTAAAGAGCACATGGGGTACGATGACAAACAAACATTTCCAGGGCAAAGAAAACTTTGGGCACCTTACTGACCCGCTGGATCGAATCTATGTTTTTGACGGGGACGAGAGCAATGATGAATACCAATACGCGCTGAGCTATTCATATAATTTGTCGCATGCTCCGGCCTATGAGGATCTTATTCCTCCGCTCACCTATACGGTGGAAGAAGCAGAAAAATGGACAGATCCCATGTTAGCCTTGAAGACATATGTTGATGAGGCCATGTCACTTTTTGCGACGGGGCAGTTGGATCCGAACAGCGACGCTGACTGGAACAAATATCTGGATGAACTGAATAAACTGCAATACAAAGAAATAATGCAAGTGGATCAGGGTGCGTATGACCGTATGATGGCTAAGCTCGGCAAGTAACCGACTTAATGTTTTTTTAAAAAGGCCGAGCAGTCTAAGGTAAATGTGTTTGCCGAAGCTGCCCGGCCTTTTCCCATTTTTTATGATACATTACTTATAGGTAATTGCGAAAAGCGAGTTGCAAATAGGAGGTAATAAATTGTGAGCACACCTGTTAAAATGGCAATTCTCGGTTATGGCGGGCAAGGCGCCTGGCACGGGAGGGAGCTTCTGAAAATCCCGGAGACCGCGCAGGTAATCGGCACATTTGATATACGGGAAGAGCGCCAGGAAGCCGCACGGAAAGTAGGCTTCAACCCGTACCCATCCTTCCAGAGCCTGCTGGACGACAAAGACCTTGAGCT
>CAZTDA010000423.1:0-2413 GCA_964612155.1 uncultured Eubacteriales bacterium
AGGTAATTACGAACTCGCCAGGATAACTGAACTTTTTAGTAAAAGCAATCAACTCGGGAATCGTGAACAGAAATCCGAATAATACAAAACCCGAGGATAACAGGCCGAATATCAACTGTAGCCATAGTAAAACAATCACCCAAAGCATCAACGGGCCGGATACAATATCACGTATTTTTTTGCCAAACGGATTTAAAGGCACCTCAACATATGCCTTTTCGTAAGGCGCCTCGACAGCTCTGCCGACCGGCGCGTCGCAAAACTCGCAAAACCGACTGTCGTCAGGTATTATGGATCTGCAAGTAGGGCATTTCATATCACCATCTCCTGTCTGTCAAAAATATACACAATTAGTAATTATTTGTCAATCTTCAAAAGCAAAACAAAAGCAACCTCCTAAAAGATGACATCTCATCTGATAAGAGGTTGTTTAAATATTCGGTTTTGAGGTTTTTATTTACTCGGCGTTTTTCAATTTCAATACTATGACGCCCGCGAGTACCGCATAACCGCAGCTGCACAAAGCCTGCAGCGAACTGAATACGGCTTTATATCCGGTAAAAGTGCTCATAAGCCCTGCGAAGTAATTCGAAACATTAGCAGGCAATTCGCTGAGTAATTCTTGCATCCATTGTGAATAGAGCGGGGAACTCATCACCGCGGCATTTCCGATCGAAGAAAACGCGTTCAACGCCCCGATGAACAGGATTACCGCAATAAACACCGACCACTGCGGTCTTGAGCCGGTTGTCATCGAATCATATAAGGAACGCACATACTTTCTCTTTGCCCAAAGGAAGAAACAAGCGATACCGAAGATGATCGGAAGTAAAACCACTGCGAGCACAATCACAATCGCCCCGGCTGCTCCGGCAAACCGGCCGCCGAAGTCGCCGCCGTAGCTGGTGCCGAGTGCCGAAACGGCAATTCCGGCGATGATGCCGGCCAACACAGCAAGCGAACCGATGACAATCATAAAGATAAAGAGGAAATTGTAATACCCTTTCAACAATTTCAAACCGCCGTGATTATCGGGCTCTGCGCTTTTGGCGTTTGAGTAGATCATCCAATAGGCGATCAATTCGGGAATTGCAATCAGCATCGCAAGAGATAACCAGCCGGACGCAATGATATTAAAAGCGAACTGCGCCGTAAACAGAATCGCCAGCCACAACATCAAAGGGCCGGATGCAATTTCACGTGCTTTCAGTGGGAATCGATTCTCGCGCGCAATGTTGAATACCGGTGCAGCGGGTGAAGCATAAACCGGATTCCGTTCAATAGATGTACCGCAATACTCACAAAACCGGCTGTTGTCCGGTACTGTGGATCTGCAATTCGGGCATGTCATGTGATTACCTCCATACTTTTTTGATTTTTGTAATTATTAAACCGATAAATAATGCGCTTATTCCACTGCATATATAATACAGAATTTGTAATATGAAATGGAACCCCTGTGTCATTTGAATATTTATATACATCCACATTGGCTGCAAATTAATTAAATAAGGGGCACTCCATCCGCCATTAACAACAGCCCCCAAATCCTTCGACGTAATCATTAAGAGAGAAGTTAAACCCGTCCCCGCAGTGATAAGATACATCACTGAAACAAATCCGGCAAATTGAATTCTTTGCGCTTTTTGAGTTGCTACTAAGTATAGAGAACGATAAAACAAAAAATATAAAATCCACATCGTCAAAGCTAACCCGATTATAAAAATTAAAAAAATGACGCCCATTACCTTTGCAAAGATCTCGAAAGATTCATTATTAAAATCTTGTCCCATCGGCATCAAAGAACCTGATGACTTAGACATAGTAATAAAGTAGCCGAACGCAGTTATAAGTATCGAATACATAGCCAATTTTAATCCAAGTACCGGTGAATGACCATTTTGACATCCTCGCCAAATCATAAACAGCGACGCAGCAAGCGCCAATTCTGTCAACGACATCATCCAAGTTGCATAAAAAATCCCAAGTAATCCCTGCAGAGCCGTAAAAATTGCAGCTGCCAACACCATTCTTCCGGCCCCGATTTCGTGCAGTTTTTCCAGCCGCAGGCCGCTTTGATCAATCTCCAAACCGCAGAACTGACAAAACCGGCTATTGTCGGTAACAGTTGATCTGCAATTTCCGCATATCATAGCATCCCTCCATCATATATTCATTTTAATCATATCAAAAAATTTGTCAACAACGAATTAATAAAATGACCTGCTCTAATTAATTAATCAATAGCAAAAGCAAATCGCCGGTATTACCCGGCGATTTGCTTGAGGGGCTGACACGCAGCAATCGAATTTTTTTTATTGATTGACGTTTTGTTTATTCGTCAAACCCATATTGGCATTACATTCGGCCAACATGTCTTCCAAATGGTAGTAAGTGTTATCCTTATATGCTT
>CAZTDA010000424.1:0-2390 GCA_964612155.1 uncultured Eubacteriales bacterium
TGGAAATCATCCCGCACGGCTGCACCAAGGGTGACGCAGTCCCGCAGTTAAAGCGGATTTGCGGCATGCAAAACGCACCGGTTTTCGCGATGGGCGATTACGGCAACGATGTCGCGTTATTAAAAGCTGCCGACATCTCCGGCTGCCCGGCGACCGCACTCGACGAGGTCAAGGCAATTGCAAATCACATCTGCAAACCGGTAGGAGAAGGCGCGGTGGCGGAATTTATCTCCGTTTTAAGAGAGAAATATTTGGTGTAAGGCAAACCGGTATTCCCCGTTAGGGGCGCACCTATGTGTGCGCCCGAGGATACGATGGGCAGATACCACGATGACATTAAGAAAAAACGCGGGCGCACACACAGGTGCGCCCCTACCGAAGAACGACGATATAACCGTATAACAAGGTTAACGATATTGATTCGCGATATTCTGAAAGGATGGTTCATTCATGGATGCAAAGACAAAACTGGAACTGCAAAAGACCGCACTAAAAATCCGCATGGGCGTGATCGAGGGCGTTTTTCACGCCAAATCGGGTCATCCGGGCGGCTCACTTTCGAGTTCGGACATCATGACTTATCTGTATTTCAAGCAGATGCACATCGACCCGAAAAACCCCAAAGACCCCGACCGCGACCGCTTTGTGCTGTCAAAAGGCCACTGTGCGCCGGTATTGTATTCAACACTGGCAAATCGGGGTTATTTCCCGGTCGACGCTTTAAAAACCCTGCGCCACATCGGCAGCTTTTTGCAGGGTCACCCCGACATGAAGGGCACACCGGGCGTCGATATGAGCAGCGGATCGCTCGGTCAGGGCATCTCGGCGGCCTGCGGCATGGCCAAGGGCGCAAAGATTCAAGGCAAGGATTATCATGTTTATGCGCTGCTCGGCGACGGCGAACTCGAAGAGGGTCAGGTCTGGGAAGCGGTGATGCTCGCCGGGCATTATAAGCTCGACAACCTCACCGCGATTGTCGATTATAACGGCTTGCAGATCGACGGAAAACTTTCGGATGTCTGCTCCCCCGAACCCATTGCACCGAAATTCAAGGCGTTCAATTGGCATGTAATTGAAGTTTGTGCCCATGATTTTGACGAGATCGATGATGCGTTTAAAAAGGCGTTAAAGCACAAGGGCGAACCGACCGTGATTATCGCGCACAGCGTCAAGGGCCGGTGTGTCTCGTTTATGGAAAATCTGGCGAAATGGCACGGCACCGCGCCCAACGCCGAACAATATGAGCAGGCGATGAGCGAATTGAAAGCGCAGCTTGCCGATTTGGAGGGTTAATAAGATGGCGGACATGATTAAAAAAGCGACCAGAGAGTCCTACGGCAGCGCGCTTGTCGCGATGGGTGAAAAATACCCCAATCTTGTCGTACTCGACGCCGACCTCGCCGAAGCGACCAAGACCTTGAAATTTAAAGAAGCATACCCCGACCGGTTTATCGATTGCGGTATTGCAGAGGGCAATATGATGTCGGTGGCGGCGGGTCTTTCGACCACCGGACTGATTCCGTTTGCATCCACGTTTGCGATGTTCGCGGCAGGCAGAGCTTTTGAACAGGTGCGCAACAGCATCGGTTATCCGCATATGAACGTTAAAATCGGCGCGACGCACGCGGGTATTTCCGTCGGTGAAGACGGTCCGACCCACCAGTGCAACGAGGATATCGGTTTGATGCGCACGATTCCCGGCATGACCGTGATCTGCCCGGCGGACGATACCGAGGCCAAAGCGGCTGTCGAGGCAGCTATTCAATATCACGGGCCGGTATATCTGCGGTTCGGACGGCTGGCCACGCCGGTGTTTAACGACCCCGCGTCCTACAAGTTTGAGATGGGCAAGGGCGTTGTGCTTGCCGACGGCAAGGATGTTACGATTGTGGCAACCGGACTGATGGTTTATGAAGCTCTGGCCGCCCGCGAACTGCTCAAAGCCGACGGCATTGATGCGGCGGTCATCAACATCCACACGATCAAGCCGATTGATACCGAACTGCTGGCGAAATACGCCGCAAAAACCGGCTGTATTCTGACCGCAGAGGAACACAGCATCATCGGCGGACTCGGCAGTGCGGTCTGCGACGCGCTTTGTCAAAAGCCGGTGCCTGTTTTAAAACTCGGCATCAACGATGAATTCGGTACCTCGGGCCCTGCGGCGGATTTACTCAAGCTGTTCGGCTTAACCGCGGAAAACGTCGCCGTGATGGCCAAAAAAGCAATCGCGCTGAAATAAGAGATAAAAAGCCGCGGGGAGTGATTCCCCGCGGTTTTTGATTATATTGCATAAGGTGGGGTAGGGAATAATCCGCGCGTCGCGTAAATCCGCGCGGCGGTTCGACGCGTTTGAAACCGGCATCATGCCGGCGCTCCTGCCGTGCGAG
>CAZTDA010000425.1:0-2387 GCA_964612155.1 uncultured Eubacteriales bacterium
GTCGTGGTTGAGGAGATTACCGTCTGGGGAATTGATCAGGAGGTCAATCCGCTTTAAATGGATAATATTAAACAGATTCGAGCAGACGTCTGCGTCCTCGGCGCCGGTATGGCGGGCTGCGGTGCCGCAGCCACTCTCGCAAAAAGCGGTCTGACCTGCGTTATCGTCGAAAAACAAGATCGGATCGGCGGAACAGCGACGGCGGGCGGCGTGAACAATTTCGAACCCGGTGTCTGTACCGGTAAGCTACATCGTCTGCTGGCCGAAAAGCTCATTTTAGCAGGACAGGGACAGGTTCAAAAATCCGTAAATGGACTCCCTTGTTTTCAAACCGGAGAGTTATGGGGCTTATCGGTGGAAAGCGGCGATGGCTATGAAGCCACACTAAGGCGTTCAGGCCTCGACCGAGAGCAATGGCGCCGGTTTGTCTTCAACGATGAAGCGATGGAAGCCGAACTGCGAAAACTCATTCATGCCGATAATATAACACTGCTGACGAGCACGGAATTTTTGGATTGCCGGGTGAGCAATCGTCAAATAGAAAAAATACGCTGTCGGCAATACGACGGTACAATTCTTGAGATCACCGCCGACCGATATATCGATGCGAGCGGCGAGATTGTTCTCGCACGTAAGAGCGGTTGTAAAGCCACTGATCTGGCTGAGAGCAGAGACACATATAACGAGCCCTCGGCACCTATAAATGCCGCTCGAAAAATAAACGGCATCACATACGTGTTCAAGCTGTCCAAAAACACCCGTCTTGAAAATCCATTCGAGTACTCTTATCAAACTGAAGAGTGGCTGTCAGAATCGGTGAAGAATGGTTTCTGTTCTTTTATTGTGACCTGCCCGAACGGGGATTTGACGGTGAATATGCTGCCCACGATGAGGGGCGAAGAGTATTTCGACAATGGGGAATTTTCACAAAAAACGTGCCTTGAACGGGTATATCGGTATGCCGATTATTTGACCGACCACCCGTCACTCAAAGAATACGGTCTGTCAAAAATTTATCCGTTGCCGGGCATTCGTGAGCATTGGCGTTTGATCGGGAAAACGGTTTTAACTCAAAACGATATACTGACCGAATTTACAAAGAACTCAGACCGTGCCGATTTTATCGGCTTTGCGGACCACCCGATGGATATTCACGGAGAGAGCGGGGGTTGTGTTGAGCCGAAATATCCATACGGTATCCCATACAGCTGTCTGCTTCCCAATGAAATTTCGAATTTGCTGGTCGCTTGCCGGGGTGCATCTTTCAGCCATATAGCGGCATCTTCGTGCCGATTGAGCCGGACGATGATGGCATTGGGGGAATCGGCTGCAACGGCAGTCATACAATCGATAGAGCGGGGAATTCCTTTGGAGAGCGTGATTTTTAAAACGACATAGTCAAATATCGAAATATTTTATCAAATATATGCGCTGAAATGATGTGAACCAAAAAGAATGAGAAGCTCGAACCCGGATATGGTAAAATGGAATCACCACAAGACCATTCACCGAAAAGAGGGGTAAATTCTTTTTGATTATTATAAAAAAGAAAGCGAAATAACGCGCAGGCCTTGAAAAAAGAGGTTAATTTTGTTATAATAAACAGCACCGAAGGCGGTGAAAGTGTTGTTTTTCAGGCAGGCAGTGCAAAACATATTTCGTTCAAAAAAGAAATCGGTCTCGTTATTTTTAATTCTGTTTTTTATCACATTAATTATATGCTTGGGGGTCAGTATCTCCTCAAGCTTATCTGCTTATCTTGAAAAATGCAGAAGCGAATATAAGACCATCGGTCTGTTTGAATACATGGGTGTCGAATATCCCGATGACACGGTTTATGACCCGGGTACAGAACGCGCTGCATCCGAATTAAATCTCAAGGAAATTGAAAGCAGCCCATATGTCGAAAAATGGGACGGCGCATCCGGTGCGCTCGGAACTATCAAGGGCTTTTCTCGATTCGACGACTTGGTTGTTTTTCGAAATCGCGCAATACTGGTCATCAGGGTGACACTGCAACGGACAAGCAGTTTATATGAAGGCGTCATTACCGCTTGTCCGTATTCCTATTATGATAAAACGAATAAGAGCGTGATGCTGGATTGCGATATACCGTTAACAGAGGGTCGTTACTATCTGCTGCACGGTGAATATCGACTTGGGAACACCTCTTATCCTCATGTTACAGCCATTGTGTACCAAAACAACGGACAGGGCATTGATTATAAAACCGATGAACTCTGCCTCGATGTGACGGATGAAAACGGAAAATGCGCTTTGCCCGCAGAGAGCGTTCTTTTTGATATTGCCGAGACCTATCGTACGGTCAACAACAGCGTGACCGTTTTTGCAACTTCCGATCTTGATGCACTGTATCCGTTCAACCA
>CAZTDA010000426.1:0-2375 GCA_964612155.1 uncultured Eubacteriales bacterium
TGCAACCATCCGCAGTCGTATTTTGAAGTGAAAAGCAACAACTATTAATCCGGTAATATAAACTCCATTTTAACGAAGAAGAGACGCGGACAAAAATCCGCGCCTCTTGTTTTTATATATCTTCGCGTAGTGGATTGTAATGTAAAAACACGCTCAACCTTGTACGGCCACTTTGTGCTCGTCTTTTAGTGAACCCTATATCTTAATATTTTTTGTGTGCTGTTTCGTTCGAATTTGTCATGACGGATTTCAACATCGTAAATGAATTTGTGAGGGGGAAGCCCGCTGTTGATAAGGTCAATTTCTGCCTTGATTTTTTGTTTGATTTCTTCTTCTGTCATCCCTTCGGTGAGCTCCTCGTTGGGGACAACGACCGCGGCGATGACCTGAGCTCCGCTTTTTTTGCGTTCCAGAACGACGCATTCCTCGACGAGCTCAATTTTATCGATGTATTCCTCTAACTCTTCCGGATAAACATTTTTGCCGTTGCTCGTGATGATGATGTTCTTTTTGCGGCCTGTTATATAGATATACCCCTGCTTATCAATATAGCCAAAATCGCCCGTTTTGAACCAGCCATCCGGTGTAAACGCTTCACGGGTCGCTTCAGGGTCCTTGAAATACCCCAGCATGACATTCTCACCTTTGACAAGTATTTCACCCGTATTGCCGTCCGCGTCATCGGATTCCGTGTCGATTTTCACAGTGCAGCCCATCACCGGATGCCCGACCGAATGCGGCTTTATTTTTTCCGGCAGATTGACGCAAACCAGCGGTGCGCACTCGGTGATGCCATATCCTTCGAGAATGACGATGCCCAGCGCGTAAAAGTTTATGATCAGTTCGGGGTCCAGCGGAGCGCCGCCGGAAATCATCATTTTAAGTTCTCCGCCGAAAGCTGCGGTGACCTCTTTAAAGAGTTTTTCGCGAATGTCAATTCTGACGCGGAGCAAAGCGTTGCTTAATTTCAGGGCGAATTTCAGTTTTTTGTCCATGCCCTTTTTTCGCGCCTCGTCCCAGATTCTTTTGTACATAGTCTCGATGAAAAGAGGGACCACCTCAAGACCGTTGGGTTTAAAAATTATCAGGTTGCGCTTGATGTTCTTGATGTTGTCGTTGATACAGATTTCCGCGCCGACAACCATGGCTGACAAATGCTCGCAGACCATCTCATAGGCATGGTGCAGGGGCAGTATGGAAAGGCTTCTCACATCGTCCTCAAACGGCATGGTCTGTACAGCCGCGTTGATGGCGGCGGTGAGGTTGTGTTGGCTGAGCATAACGCCCTTGCTGGTGCCGGTGGTTCCGGAGGTGAAGAGGATGGCGCACATTTTTTGCATGTCAATTTCATGTGCTCTGTATTGCATATTCCCGGTGTTTATTTCCTCACGCCCCAAGGCAATGAGTTCATCCATCGTCATGACTTTATCCGAAAACCGGAAATCCTCATCGGGATTGATGGAGACAAAGAGTTTGACATTTTTAAGCTGCGGCGCGATTTGCGCGATTTTGCTGTTTTGTGAACTTGTGAAGAAGACCGTATCCACATCGCCGCGCTCAATAAAGTTAACGGTCTGCTCCGCCGAAATCTCGCTGTCAAGCGGGACAATATATCCGCCGCCATTGACGGTTGCTAAATACGCGGTCACATAATGCGGATGCGCGTTTCCGGTAACCGCAACGCCGTGCCCCATCAGGTTCAGCTTTGCTAAGGCGGTGCCGGCACAATTCATCTCGTCCCACATACGGGCATAAGAATAATGCAGCGTTTCCTGATTATCCTTATAGGTATAGAACGCCTTTTCTCCGTACAGCTCTGCTGCCGAATAAACAAGGTGCCGGAGATCGCTGATGATGTGCCCTTTTTTACCCGTTGCTTTCAAAATAAATTTCATATTTACTTCACATTCGCTTCCAGATAACTGATAATATCCTGAACGGTTCTGAACTTCTTGAACACGCGTTCTTCAATATCCAAATGATACTTTTCTTCCAGCGCGCAAATGATGTCGACAAATTCATAAGAATCGATACCAAGGTCGGCGGAAAGCACCGATTCCGGCTCGATCTTAACACTCTTGTCGTTGAGATATTCCCAAATAATGTTTCGGATAGTTTCCAGCATGCCATCTTCCCCCATTGTTTAAATACCTTTATGTGAGTAGATTATACACTCCTCGAGATTTATTAGTCAAGGCAATTAAGCATACCGTTCACGAATTCACGAATTGCCGGATAGCGCGGGCATGTATCAATTATGACACTGCCGTGTTGATTCATTCAGCTCGTCCAAGTGCTCAAAAGAGCGAAAATCGCTTTAATAGGCGATTTCCGCTCAAAGTGAGGTTGCGTCTCATCCGTGGAGGCTGCGGTCG
>CAZTDA010000427.1:0-2365 GCA_964612155.1 uncultured Eubacteriales bacterium
GATGAGAATATCGCGTATCCCCGCCAGCATCAATACCGAAAGGGGATAGTATATCATCGGTTTATCAAATATGGGCAGCAGCTGCTTTGAAACGGATTTTGTGACCGGATATAGCCGCGTACCCGAACCGCCGGCCAAAATGATTCCTTTCATGGGTTAGCTGATCTCCTTTACATTTTTACTGCAGATCTTTATCGGAAAGGTATTCTTTTAGTGCCTCTTCCCAAGGGCGGAGCACATTTTTACCGAGTTGATCGAGTGCTGCATTTTTTAAAACGCTCCATTTGGGACGTACAGCCGGACGGACATATTCTTCGCTTGTCACAGGCAGTACCGTGATGTCGGTTCCGGTCAATGCGAATATTTTGCAGGCGAATTCGTACCAGCTGCACTTGCCTAAACAGGTGGAGTGATACAGGCCGTAAGAGCCACTGCCGATCAGTGTGCAGATTGCATTTGCCAGATCGACCGTGGATGTAGGTGATCCGATTTGATCATTCACGACTCGGACGGTATCATTGGTTTGAGCAAGCCGCAGCATGGCGCGAACAAAGTTGTTGCCCTCTCCGTACAGCCATGCGGTGCGCAGGATATAGTGCTTATCGTGGGCGGCTTGTACAAGGCGTTCTCCCTGCAGCTTGGTTCTTCCGTAAGCAGTATTCGGGTGGCATGGGTCTGTTTCAATATAAGGTCTGGGACTCCCGTTTTCGATAAAAGGTTGTCCGCTGAATACATAATCGGTAGATATATGTACCAACTCGATATCCATTTCATGACATACGACTGCGATATTTTCCGGCCCGATTGCATTGACACGGTAAGCGGTATCTTCATCCGTTTCTGCCTGATCCACGTTGGTGTAAGCCGCGCAATTGATGATCGCGGTCGGATGGATATCTTCGATCCGATTTCGCAGTGATTGCGGCTGAGTGATATCAATATCCGGATAATCAAGGGCATAAAAATCGACACCTTTGGCAGCCAGTGTTTTTTGCATCCGGCGGCCGAGCTGTCCGTTCGATCCGATAATGAGAACCATAAATCTTCCTCCGTAAGAAAACGATAACTATACCATAAAATCATTGGCAACGTATATTATTTAGCAGAATTAAAACTCATTTTTATCTGCGCGCCATTAATTCATATATTTAAACATGGAAGTAAGTTGCATCTATTATTATATAAATCTATTTCACCCGCGCGTTCCCGGTTAGGACAGATGATGAAATTTGGGTTGTATTGCGTGCGCCTCATGCTTGGGTTTCATTAATGATTTTTAGAAGAATTATTTGCTCACAGCCCCCCTGATAATCTCCTATTGTTACTTGGACAATAATACATCACTAAATATAACAAGTCAAGGTATATCTGAACGGTATGCAGGGTTATGACGCGTTTATAGTGGTTTGAGTGTAAAAATAGCTAAATAAATAAAAACATCGCACATACAGGAAACAAATCTTTAACTTGTTGTATTGTTGTCATGATCGGATATACAAGAGAATTCGATATTCGACTCAAGACCTTGCTTTTTTTGAAATAATAATGTAATATAATGCGGATAGAATCATTAATGGGGCTATTTGCATCCATATGATTCAGGATCCTAAGCAATTTAAAAAATAAGTATAATTGTGAACAAACGACACAGCGAACCACAATAATCCCATCAGTTTTGAGTATAAGGATAGGAAGTTTAATGATGTTGTAAAGACGGTAATCCGGCAGAAAAATTCGACAATTGACAATGAAAAAGGAATTCAATGCAACTTTAAAGTTGTGTACGCAGATGGATGAGAGAGAATCATCAATAGAATACTAAATTATGTTAAAGAGATAAAACGCTAAGGTCTGTTTTTATACATGAGCAAGTTAAGAGAGTTTATATGCTATTTTGAAAGGCTAAAAATATGAAAATATTAGTGACTGGTGCAAACGGCTACATAGGACAGGGTGTCGTTGAAGCACTTTTGAATTATGAGAATGAAGTTGTGGCAATTGATTTTTCATCTGAGCACATTAATTCAAAAGCTTCTTGTCTGACCGGTGATATCTTCAATCTTGATGATCCGTATTCTTATTTCGGACAGCCGGATGCAGTTGTGCATCTCGCATGGAGAGATAACTTCAAGCATAATTCTGAAAATCATATAAACGATCTTCCCAAACATTACGATTTTCTTAAAAAGCTGATATATGCCGGAACTAAGAAAGTGGCCATTATGGGAAGTATGCACGAAATTGGCTTTTATGAAGGTAGTATAAACGAAGCAACACCTTGTAATCCTCAGTCTTTATACGGAATCTCGAAGAATGCTTTACGGCAGGCAGTGGAAATTACAGCAAAAGAGAACGGTTCAATTTT
>CAZTDA010000428.1:0-2363 GCA_964612155.1 uncultured Eubacteriales bacterium
AGCGGGTTTGACAACGAGCGCAGAACCATATCCATCATACTGAGCTTGTAATAACCCTTGGCGAGTTCGTCATACTGCTCATATTTTTTACTCTGGCTGCCGAACATTTGCACAATGCGCATGCCGATGATGTTTTCCGCCAAAAAGCCGTTCATGCGCGACATTTGCGCCTTAATTTTGATAAAAATTTTGCGGGCGAGGTAGCGGTAGATCAATGCGATTATAATTACAACCGGAATGATGAGCATGCAGGCAACCGCGAGCTTTGCGTTTAAAAAGAACATCATTGAGATGACGTTGATTACCAGCAAAAAGTCGCTGACAAAGTTGATGATCACGTCCGAAAACAGCTCCGAAAGCGATTCCACATCCGAAGAGACGCGCGTTAAAATGCTGCCGGAGGCGTTTTTATCAAAAAATCGCATGGACATATTTTGAATTTTGGAAAACAGCGTGGTACGCAGCTTATGCATGATGCGCTGCCCGAGCGAGGCCAATGCGATGGACTGGATATAGGAGATTGCAACGCCCAGCAGGATTACACCGAGGTACAGACCCGCCCATTTCATCAACGATTGATAATTGTTCAGACCAGTCATCAGGTTGTCATCGATGACGCGTTCAAGGATATAGGGCTTGAGCGTGACCGTGATGTTCGATAAAATTGCCAACAGCAGCGCGCCGCCGGTGATCCACGGGAAGTACTTAAAATACTTCAACAGCCGTCGGAAGGTATGGCGGCGTTTTTTCTTTTCGTATTCGCTCATGCGCCCCTTGGGGAGATGTTCGTTATTAGCGGTGGGTTTCATCGAATCTCACCCCCCACTTCGCGCGATTTGATTAATTCAATTAAGTCGTTATATGCACTGCTTGTTTTCAAGAGTTGCTCGTGGCTGCCGATGCCCGCGACGCTGCCGTCCTTGTTGAGCAGCAAAATGCTGTCAGCCGCCATTGCCGCGCTGATGCGGTGAGTGATAAACACGGTGATGCGTTCCCCGCGTGAATCGGTCAAATTCTTTAATATTGCCTGTTCGGTCGCCGCGTCTACGGCGGACAGACAGTCGTCAAGCAACAACAATTTGGGATTGCGCACCAAGGCCCTTGCAATCGAAACGCGCTGTTTCTGACCGCCCGAAAGGGTCATGCCCCGCTCTCCGACCACGGTGTCGTAGCCGTCGGGCTGCTGCATGATGTTATCGTGCACACAGGCCAACTTTGCGGCTTCATACACCTGTTCGTCGGTAACTTTTTCATCAAAAAAGGCGATGTTTTCGGCGATGGTATCCGAAAACAAAAAGCTGTCCTGCGGAACAAACGCGGCATGCTTTCGAACCGTTAATATCGGGATTTGATTGACATCCACACCGTCGAGGAACACCTTGCCGTCGGGAAGCGGCCAAAGACGCAAAATCAAATTGGCAAGTGTGGTTTTGCCGCTGCCCGTCACGCCCATCACCGCCAAAAGCTGCCCCTGTTTGACTTTAAAACTGACGTTTTGAAGCGCGGGTACTTCCGTTTTGGGATAGGTGAAGGTAAGACCGCGCACTTCAAGTTCTTTGGCTTGCAAATCAATGATGGCGGTATCGGCGGCGTTGTCGTTGACCGTGGGTTTTTCGTCGAACAACTGGTCGAGACGGCTCATCGAAACCCTGCCCCGCTGCCAGATGGTCATAATGCGGCTGATCATGTTCATGGGCTCGACCACGAGCGCCAAATACCCGTTAAACGCCACATATTGACCCAATGTCATCCCGCCGTCGATGACCATTTTTCCGCCGATCATTAAAAACACCGAGAACACAATGCCGAAGACCAGCGTGGTTGACGGACCGATTAACGCCGAAATGCGCACCATGGCCATTTCGCTTGCCCACTTGCGCTGACTGAGCCGTGAAAAGGTCTCGGTCTCGCTTTTTTCCTGGGCATAGGCCTTGACCACTCGGATACCGGTGATATTTTCCTGTGTCTTTGCGTTTAAATCCGAAACTGCTTCCTGCGCGCGTTTGAAGCGCTTGCGGATGGTAAAACGCAGCTTGGTCAGCCCAAATGCCAAAATCGGCAGCGGTGCGATTGCCGCAAGCGTCAGCTTCCAATCCACCGCGTCGACCATGTATGTAATTGAGACTACCGTGGTGACAGCGGTGTTGATGATGCCGACAAGACCCATGCCGAACATCATACGCACGGCGTTGATGTCCGAGATCGAGCGGGTGATAATATCGCCGGTGTTATACTTGACAAAAAAATCGCCCGACTGACTTTGAAGATGTGAAAACAACCCCATGCGCAGATCGAGTTCGATTTTTCGCGTGGTTCCGATGATTAAAAAACGCCAGATAAACCGCGCGGCAAATGCGCCCGAT
>CAZTDA010000429.1:0-2363 GCA_964612155.1 uncultured Eubacteriales bacterium
TATTGAAAAGTCAAGCCGTCGATGCACCCGCCGAGGATATCGTCGAACATGGTGCCGGTCTGAGAGCCGACCGCCGAACCGTTGAAATCATCCAGTGTGTTATACCGGATTTCGGCTGCGGTTTGCTTATCAACTTCCGCTGTGCAGCCGGGTAAAACAAAGCACGCCGAAAGCGTGATGATCATGATCAATACAGATAATAAACCCGACCGCCTGTTTCGCATAATATACCTCTTAATTTTATTTTTGAACTTTTACCTTTTGCTATTTATATTTGATATACGCTCACAAGTTCAAACAATACAGTGAGAGATTTAGCCCGTTGTGATTTCATTCGGGTTGCAATAAAATATTCCTGCTCTGTTTTGAACTGATAATGACCTGTCTGGCTGTAATGGAAATTAACCAGATATGTTTCTTCCCGAGCGCTGGTGCCCACCAACTCGCATAACCGCAGTCCAGACAGACAAGCTGGCTGTAAAATCTGCCGGTTTCGCCGGTCCCGCCGTGTGCATGCTCCAGTTCTTCATCGGAAAGCGGTACTAAGCTGTTTTTATCGAATTCGATTTCTTTGCCGTCTACAATCAGTTTTGGCATAATATAAACCCTCCCGTGATGATATTTTTAATTTCCGTCGTTATAAAAACGCACTTGGTTTTTTGCCATTCCGTTTTGCCTGATACAGAGCTTCATCAACGGCGGCCGCAAGGTCTTTCCGGCAGATTCCACTTCTCCGAAGATTCGGCACTGCATACCTTTTTAACCCATTCTACGTCTTTACCGGCCTCTTCGATGCGCTGTTTCAGTTTTACGATAATTCTATCATAATGTCCCTCTTATAATTTTGTTTTCAGCTTGTCGATTTTCAAAATACCGTTGTCTTTCCGATGAACTCATCGTCATCGAGCCTTTGCCGCTGAACCAACTCCGCAAAGGTTCCTCCCTTTTCGATGAGCTCCTCGTAACTGCCGTCCTCCTTGATGCTGCCGTCCTCAAGCACGATAATACGGTCGCAGCGGCGTATTGTGGAAAGCCGGTGAGCGATCACGATCCGGGTGCATCGAAGTGCATCCAACGCCTCCGATACATGCTTCTGGGTGATGTTATCGAGTGCCGAAGTTGCTTCGTCAAAGATCAGGATGTGGGGCTTTGAGGCAATAGCGCGAGCGATGAGTATCCGCTGGCGCTGTCCGCCGGAGATGCCGCCGCTGCCTTCGGAGATCATCGTCTGCATGCCCATCGGCATCGCGCGGATATCGTCTGCGATACCGGCGAGCTCCGCGGCCTGCCAAGCATCGTCTGCGGAAAGCCACGGCGCGGTTACGATGATGTTCTCGAAAATACTGCTGGAAAAAAGCTGCCCGTTCTGCATCACGGAGCCGATGTTTTGGCGCAGCGAGTGCGGGTCCAGCCGGTTGATGTCCTGTCCGTCGAAATAAATTGCACCTCTCTGCGGTTTCTCAAACCCGAGCAACAGGCGCATCAGCGTCGATTTCCCGCAGCCGGTTTTCCCGACGAGCGCAATATACTGCCCCGGCTTGATTTTTAAACTGACGTCGCTGAGCACTAACGGCATTTCTTCGTTATAGCGAAAAGATACGTTGTTGATTTCGATATTACCCGACAGCTTGGTTACCGTATGTTTGTCTCCGCCCGTCTCCGGCACTTCTTTCAATATGGGTTCCGTCATCTCCATAAGCGGCTTGATATTGGCGAAAGACGTTGTAATACCGGCAAGCGCCATGATAGCGCCGCTGACCATCCCGAAAGAGGCGTTGAAAGCCATGTAGTCGGCCACAGGGACAGCGGACACCGCGGCGCTGCAATAGAGGATGATTGTGCCCATAAGCGAGATCAGACCCGCTAAGACGGATTGTAGCTTGATCAACACGGGCGGGTTATAAGACACCTCGGCAACCTGCTTGTAGTTGTCGGCCCATTTTGCGAACAGCCGCCGTTCCGCACCCGTCAGCTTGATTTTTTGAATTCCCGAAAAACTTGCGAACGTGATGCCGTTCAGTGCCGCACCCAACTTCATCCTTCGGCGGTTTAATCCGATCTGCATCCAACCGGTGATCACGGTCATGGCGAGCTGTATGAACACAATGAGCAGCGCGGGGCCGACAAGCGCCGGAGCGAATCCCGCCATCTGGAACAGATAAACAAAGGAGAATAACGCGGTCAGACCGGCGGAAAGCAAGGCGCTTGAGAGCATCTGACAGAGCTGGCTGACGGCACTGAGGCGGGCGCTGAGTTCTCCTGCGTTATATTCTTTAAAAAAGACTGCGGGGAGCGATAACAGCCGACTCATCGCCGCTGCCTGCACGGGGATGTTCATTTTTGTCTGAACCCGTGTCATCAGC
>CAZTDA010000430.1:0-2362 GCA_964612155.1 uncultured Eubacteriales bacterium
CCAGCCGAATACCGGGCACGGGCAGCGGCAGCACGATCAGGCGTTCCAGCCAACCCATTAAAATGCAGAAACCGAGGAAGACGCCGTAATAGGCGACTTGCTTTGAGCGTGTTGTCATCCGGCGACCTCCTTTCGGGAATTCAGAATTCAGAGTTCAGAGTTCAGAATGCAGTAATCAAAATGAAAATATAACAGTAGGCGGGCGAACGCAGTTTGCCCCTACATTATCCGGCTATAGCATCCGGCGCGGTATCTGAAATGACTTCAACGACCACGCGGTTGGGGAGGCAGATGATGCTGCCGTGGGTGATTTTGCCCATTTTCAAACAATAACCGTCGGGGCAGTCGGCATGTTCCATCCGAACCTTGCCGCCTTCGATTTTCACCGAGTTGTGTTCGTCGATGACGATGAGTTTATCCTGATTGAGCGGATATACGCCGACGAGTGCGCCGCTTTTGGTAATTTTTACACTCGAGCCGGTGCTTGTCCCACCCGAGAGCAGGCAAAAACCCGCCACAGCAGCCGCAAGCAGCAGTACAATGATCAGAATATCAAGTTTTTTGAAAAACGGTCTTTTCATCCTGCAATGCGCCTTTCGCCTTGACAAACAGCCGATTTGGCTTTACAATAACATCATTATATAACGGAGGTGTGCGATGCGCCGTTTTTTTTGTCTGCTTTTATGTGCTGTGCTGCTGGTTATCCCGATGAGCGGCTGCGGCGGCTCAACCACACTGATGGTTACCACAAAGGTGTTTGGCAAGACCCTCTCGGTGAAAATTTTTCGCTCCGATGACGATTCGATTTTAACACAGATTGCCGATGTGTGCAAGCGGGACGAGTTGATCTACTCCGGACAAAATCCCGAGAGCGAACTGTATGCGCTCAACCTCACCGACGATGTGGCAACCACGGTCTCCGACGATTTGATGCGAATGATCCGACTTGCGGTTTATTATAACGAACTCTCGGGCGGTACATATGATTTCACCGCTTCCCCGCTAGACGCGCTCTGGGATTTTTCACAGGCGGTACTCCCCGATCAGAAAGCCATTGATGAAGAACTGGAGCGGGTCGGCATGGTTAACATCTCGCTCGGGGCCAATACGGTCACACTCGACAACGGTGTGGTGCTCGACTTCGGCGGACTTGCGGAGGCCAAACTGGTGTCCGATATCTCCGATCTGCTCTCCGGGTTGGGCGTGCGCGCCGAGATCACCATCGGCGACATCATCTGCGTGGTCAACGAGCAGGAGGGCGAAAAGATCGGTTTGAAAATGCCGTATGACGACGAGACCGATTCGCTGGGAACTGTTACGCTGACAAGCAATAAAACGGCAGTCACGCTACGCGCCGACGACGGCTTTTTGCTCGAGGGCGTGCGGTACCATAAATTTCTCGACCCCACTACCGGAATGCCTGCGGCAACCGATTTGTTGGAAGTGACGGTGATAGCGCCGTCCGCGACGCAAGCCTACGCCATGGCGCAGACCATTATCCGTACAGGGCTTTATTCGGGTCTTGATCTGACCGGAAAAATCATCGGTGCCGATGCGCTGATGGTCACCGATACACTCGAAATTCGAGTCACCACCGGTTTTACCGAGACCTATACCCCCGAATTTACCGTCGCCTATACCGAACAGGTTCGATAATCCCGAAAGGAAGAATTTTTTTCATGATTGACACACTCGCGCTGCTCAAAGCAGTGGCGTTGATGATACTTTTTATCATCCCCGGATTCGCGCTTCGAAAGCTCGGTTTTGCCGACAGCACGGTTGCCAAGGGTTTTGCCAACACCATTTTATATGTCACGCAGCCCGCGATGATTGTCGTGCTGTTCATCCGCCCCTTTGACGCCACTATTATGAAGACGGCGGGATGGGTATTCGGGTTCAGCATGGTTGCACACGCGGTTTTTTATATCATCATGAAGCAGTTTTTCAAAAAGGCCCCCGAAAAGATCGCAAAAGTCAGTCGGTTCGGAGCGGTTTTTTCGAATGCCGGATATATGGGCATCCCGGTGATCACGGCGGCGCTCGGCAGTGAAGCCGGTATTTATGCCTCGGTCTATATCATCGCTTTTAACATTTTCGCGTGGTCGCTCGGCGCATTGATATACACCGGCGACAAAAAATATATCTCCGCCAAAAAGATTTTCATCAATCCCGCGACCGTGCCCATTTATATCGGGCTGCTGTTTTTCTTATTGCCGATTGACCAATATGTGCCGTCATTGATTATGGGCGGATTGACAACACTCAAAGAGATGGTTGCGCCGATGGCGATGATGTTGATCGGCATTCGGCTTGCCGATGTCAAAATTAAAACTGCATTCACAGATAAGTACATGTGGCAAAC
>CAZTDA010000431.1:0-2357 GCA_964612155.1 uncultured Eubacteriales bacterium
GGATAACGCCACCGAACCCACGGTTTTATACGGCGGCTTCGGCAAGGGCATCGGCGACTCGTTCAGACGCTTCGGTCGTCGGTTTACATTCGGCGGCGACGCGGCGAAGGATCAGCGCGTCTATTTCTTCAACACCAAAGAGATTGTCGGCAACAAATACGGCACGCCGGCACCGGTACCGTTCCGCGTAGTCGATAAAAACATCGGCTTGGATGTCGACATCGCCATCCGCTGCAACGGCGAATTTTCCTATAAAATCACCGATCCGATTATCTTTTATAAAAACGTCTGCGGCAACGTCGCCTCGATGTATGTACGCGAGACCATCGACAGCCAGCTGCGCACCGAACTGATGACGGCATTGCAGCCCGCATTCGCCAGAATCTCCGATATGGGCATCCGCTACAGTTCTTTGCCGCATCACACCACCGAGTTGGCCAATGTATTGAACGAAGTGCTGACCGAAAAATGGAGCACCGCCAGAGGGATCTCGGTCGCTTCCTTCGGTGTCAACACCGTCAAGGCCTCCGACGAAGACGAGAAGATGATCAAAGAGCTGCAAAAAGCGGCTGTTTTCCGCGACCCGACCATGGCGGCGGCGCAGATCGTCGGCGCACAGGCACAGGCGATGCAGGACGCGGCCAAAAACCAGGGTTCGGGCGGCGCGTTTATGGCGTTTGCGGGCATGAATATGGCTCAAAACGCGGGCGGCGTCAATGCGCAATCCCTGTACGGAATGGGTCAGCAGAATAAGAAAGACGACACCTGGACCTGCGGCTGCGGCGCAAAGGGCAACGAAGGCAACTTCTGCGCCGAATGCGGCAAACCGCGCGGCGACGGATGGACGTGTTCGTGCGGCGCATCCGGCAACAAAGGCAAATTCTGCGCCACGTGCGGAAAACCCAAGCCCGCCGGCGTTCCCCAATATAAATGCGACAAATGCGGTTGGGAACCCGAAGACCCGACGAAACCGCCCAAGTTCTGCCCCGAGTGCGGTGATCCCTTCGGCGATGAGGATATTAAAAAATGAGTGATATCGACGACATCAATCTCCAAAAAACCCTCGAGGAGACCGATGAAAAGTGTCCGCAGTGTGCAGCGACCATCAGTTATGACCCCAAGGCCGGCATGCTGTCCTGCCCATTCTGCGGTTTTCACAAGCAAATCGTCGTCGAGGGAAAAGCCGACGGCACCGCCGAAGAGCTGGTGTTTGCCGATGCGCGCAACGCCGAGACCAATTTCCAGTGGGGCGCTGCCAAAAAGACCATTATTTGCGAAAACTGCGGCGGCGAGTCGGTGTACGACGCGCTGATGGTCTCCGATATTTGCCCCTATTGCGGCTCCAATCAGGTCACCGAAGCCCAATCGGGCAATTCTATTCCGCCGAACGGTGTGGTGCCGTTCTGCATCTCCAAAGAGGATGCCACACAGCGGTTTCAAAAGTGGTTGAAAAAGCAATGGTATGCCCCTTCCAAGGCCAAGAAAACCGCTAAAGAGGGCAAGATTACCGGTTTGTTTTTACCCTATTGGACCTTTGACGCAAAAACTTATACCGATTATACCGCACAAGCCGGATATACCCGTACGGTCACCACCGGTAAGACCACGCACACGGTAACGACTTGGAAACCGGTCTCCGGCTTCTATTTCCGACAGATCGACGACTTTTTGGTCAGTGCCTCGACGCATCACGACGCGGCTTTGATGAAAAAAATCGAACCGTTTGACACCAACATCGCCAAGAAGTATGACCCGGAATTTTTATCCGGATTCATCTCCGAGCGGTATTCGGTGGGCTTACAACAGGGTTGGGAAAACGGCAAAGTCGGCATCGACAATCTGTTGAAGGAAGAGATCTCAACCAAGATCAAGCGTGAAAAGCACGCGGATAAAGTTGCCTCCCTCAAGACCACCACGACCTTCGACAACATTACATACAAACACCTGATGCTGCCGATATGGGTCTCCAATTTTGTCTACAAAGGCAAGGTCTATAATTTCCTTGTCAACGGGCAAACCGGCAAAGTCGGCGGAAAATATCCGATCTCGGCTTTCCGTGTAATTTTGACCATCGTCATCATTCTCGCAATCGTTTTGTTGTTGTACTGGTTGAACCAAAACAGCAACGGCGGCGAAACGGTTTATTTCAACTGACAAAATAAAACGAAGCGGGCGAAAGTCATCGACTTTCGCCCGTTAGTCGTCCTCCAGGAGAAAAAAATTATTTAGAGGAGTCATAAATGAGATATTATAAATTTCTGGAGGCAAATAAAAAACAATTAACTGAGCAACTGAAAGTGTTAATGACAAAATATAAAGTTCAGCCTGTCGGAACCGGGTTTATCGATTGTATTGTT
>CAZTDA010000432.1:0-2357 GCA_964612155.1 uncultured Eubacteriales bacterium
AACGGTTGTATGGATGACCATAATGCTTTTATTGGCAGCGATGACCGTGGGCTGCGCCGCGAAAACCACTATGAAGGAAGTAGTGGACGCAATCGATGCGGATTTTATGGCTGAAGTGGCTACATATGCCGTGCCGGTGGGCCGCACAGAGCTTTCGAAAGAAAATTTTATAGCCGCAACCGGGTTGAGCGAGACCGACATTAAGGATTATTACGGCGTTGTGAGCTCGGATGACGGTTACTGCGACCGTATCATTGCGGTGCGCGCGGATAAAAATTCGATTGAAACAGTAAAGGCAGCTTTGCAACAGATGAAAACCGATTTGACGGCACAATATCGCACTTATTCGGTCAACGGGTCTTATCAGCGGGCGCAAGCGTCCCTGATTGTGGAACGTGATGACTGCTTGTTTTATATTTGCCTCGGTTTAATGCCGCCTGATACCGATGCACCATTGGAAATCGGCGTTGATTTGGACATTGCGGTGAATGTGATTAACACGTATTTTCCGGTGGAGAATGCTAAGTAAGTGAACAGTTGGCAGTGTACAGTGACAATCCCGTTTGCCTCCCTTGTTAAAGGGAATGGGGAAGGGAAATCCACACACGAATCTCCTTCCGCCTTGCAGGCGGTGGAGGGATTTAATATTTTTCAAATGTAGGTTGAAATTCCCGTAAATTATTACAATCCCCGTTGCCGAAAAATCAGCAACGGGGATTTGCTTTATTTGTTTACGGGACTGTCACTGTACACTGTCAACTGTTAACTGTACACTGATAAATACTAAAATTGTATTATTCTAAGCTATGCCAATAGTCGGTGACATCATCGTTTTCGTCGAGGGCGTCGATCAGTTTATTCAGTTTGATGAGCGCTTCTTCGTCGGTGACTTTGGTATATGTGGTGGGGATATATGCCGTTTCTTCGGATTCGAGCTTGTATCCCGCTTTTTGTAAAGCAGCGCCGACGGTTTCGAGATCGGCGGTTGCGGTGGTAATGACAAAACGCTCGTCTTCAAAGTTGATATCTTCCGCACCGGCATCGATGCAGGACTCGGTGAGTTTTTCTTCGTCGATATCCTCGGCGTCGATGGTGATAACACATTTTTGGTTGAACATAAAGGAAACACAGCCGGTTTGACCGAGGTTTCCGCCGTTTTTATCAAAGAAATGGCGCAGATCGCCGGCGGTACGGTTGCGGTTGTCGGTCATGGTCTCGACCATAAAAGCGACGCCTGCGGCACCGTAACCTTCGTACATGATGACTTCGTATTCGTCTTTATTATCCGCACCGGCCGCCTTTTTAATGGCGCGGTCAATATTATCGTTGGGGACATTATTGGCCTTTGCTTTGGCGATGAGCGTGAATAATTTAAAGTTGACAGACGGATCAGCGCCGCCCTCACGAACAGCAATTGAGATTTCGCGGCCCATTTTGGTGAAAACCTTTGCTTTTGCGCCGTCGGTGATCTCTTTTTTGCGTTTGATGTTGCTCCACTTGGAATGACCGGACATAAAACCCCTCCGAATCTTATTCTGCAATGCCGTTATACGGCAAAATGTTGTGGTGCCTATACTGAAATCTGTCTCAGCAGATTAATCAGCAGGGATATATTTTATCACATTTTCCATAAAACATCAACACTGTATGTGAGGGTTTGTGGAAAAAATCCGAAAATGGTTGACAACAGCAAACAGTTATCTTATAATGGCTTTATGAAATTGTTTCGGGGGTTCTGATTATGGATTCAATCAAAAAGCGCCAAGGTATGGTGCGAATTCTCATCCGTCGCGTGGTATGCGCCGTTTGTGTTGTGGTTATGGTTTTCTCGGCTGTGATGGCCTGTGGCAAACTGGACGCAAAAGCTAAGATTTTAGACAATGACACAGGGCTTTATTCGCAGACAAAGCAACAACAGGAACCGTTTATTAATCAGGTGGCGGGCTATAAACGCAACCAACGCCTGTATTATGGCTCCTCTGATTTGGGTACATTCATCAGCCAGGTGAATTTTGATTTGGTCGATCAAATAGATTCCAAAAACAACGAGATCGGTATTTTTACTGCGCAATATAAGCAAATTATTAAAAATCTTCCGAAAGATACCGATAATTACTTGCTGCGCAAAATCTTTTCGACTTTTGACAGCCAAGCCCTGTTTGATATGTGGCTGGCAGGTTTCCAAAAGCCGACAATTACGCCTTATTTGGAACAGATTCGTGCCATCGAGTGGCAGATGGTTAACTGGTATGGCATTTTTGCGGTGGCATTGGTTGTATTGCTGCTGACCTACGCCTTTACCGAGGAAAAGGGCATGTTTAATAGCTTTTTACCGAAAGGCGAAAAATCATCCACCG
>CAZTDA010000433.1:0-2350 GCA_964612155.1 uncultured Eubacteriales bacterium
AGATCGGCAGGTTGGTCGCGTTGTCGACGATCACATACACAAACGGACGGTCGAGCGTGATGGTGTGGTCGAACATCGGCATTGAGGTCAATTCCATGCCCACCTCGGTGACCGCACCGGCTCTGGTGCCGATCTCGGTGACTTCGATGTAGGTCTTGTGCACGACTTCGCCGATCACGAGCTTACCGGCAGTCGCATTTCCCATCTTGGAAAAGTCAGCACCGGAGGTGAAAGCCGTGGGCATACCCAGCGCCGCAAGCGCGTCGTTCATCTTGATTTTATACTCATAGGTGAACTTGGGAAGCTGTGCCTGCACGCTGGCTTCTGTTGCGCCTTTCAATGTTGCGATTAATCCCTCGCCGGTCAGCGAAGCGACATAATCGTCAATCGAGACGCTTTCGTTGGGCAGCAGTGCGGCGAAGCTGTATTTGCCGCCCGCATAATTCTTGACAAAACCCTTTGCCATGCTGTCCTCGATATACGAACGCTCGGTCGAATTCATCATTGTTGCATTTTCTTTCGCACCGTCATAAGCGTTGAAAGTGCCTTCTCTGATATCGCCCGTGTCATACTGCGACTGCCACTCGGCGTCAAACAGTACCGCGTTGATCAGATACATCACCATATCGGGATCAATTTCGTCAAGAATCTGCTCGATCATATCGTCGGTATTTGTTTTAACCCAATCGTTGATGTCCGCCAGCGTCTGATCGTCAAACGGCGATTTATAAGCCGCCGCGTTATAATAATCGGCGTTGGCCTGCAAAAATTCCGGCTTGACTTCAAAAGAACCGTCGTCTTTAATCCAGATGGAGTTTGCAATGTTGAGCTTGTTTTTATCATCCGTGGGCAAGTTCTTGACATAGGTATACAGATATTGATTTAAATCTTCAATCGTCATCCCCGCGCCGAGCACGGCTTCCATCTCGGTCTTGGTTTGGGCGTCTGCGCCGTTGGCCGTCATCGCCAGCGCCAGCATCACTGACAGCGGCGAGACCAGCGAATTTTCGCCCTTTGTCAGGGACTTTTTAAAAAGTTCAACGGCAAAACTCGCCGAAGAAGAGATAAACGCATCGTCAGCAGTTTTTTCCGCAACGGTTTTCGCGTTTACGCCCTCCATCAAATCGGCAGCGCCTACGCTGAAGCTGCAGCCGGCGTTAAACATTAAAACAGCTGTCATCAGCAGGCATAAAACGATGCCTGTTATGGATTTTTTTTGAATCATTATAACCATCCTTTCGCGATAAGTTAAAATCCCTTTACTCTTTTTTAACTTATCTCCCTCTCTTTTGCCCGCTCTTATCTGTGGCGTGCTTCGTTTATAAGACAGCTTTATAACGAAAATTGTTACAGCAATCTTTGACAATTATGCCAAACACGGCAAATGTTGTTTTTTGGCATGCGGGGTGTTATACTATAGAAAAACCACTTTAAATTCAAGGTTAAAATTAAAGTGGTTTTACCTAATGTGAAGCCACTTAACCTTTATTCTCGCCTTGTTTTTCAAGTGGCTTCACTATATTTTCGTACAAAATCAGGTCTGCGAACAAAGGATGATCAAACAAATGAAGTTCAGAGTTTCAAGAGATACCGTCAGCGATTATTTGATCTGTACGGCAGGCGCACTACTCATGGCCGTGGGTATTTACTTTTTCAAATTCCCCAATAATTTTTCGATCGGCGGCATCAGCGGCCTTTCGATTATCCTCAGCAACTTTTTTCATCTTTCCTCGGCCTCAGTGATTACAGCGGTCATTAACGCCGTCTTGCTGATATTCGGCTTTATCATTTTAGGGCGCGACTGCGGCGCCAAAACCGTGCTCGGCACGGTGGTGTTCTCGGTCGCTTTGATCGTGCTGGAAGAATTCTTTCCGCTCACCGGTCCGCTGACCGACGAACCTTTTTTGGAATTGTTTTTCGCGGTCGGCGTTCCCGCCATGGGCACGGCGATGCTGTTTAACCGAAACGGCAGCACCGGCGGCACCGATATTGTGGCGATGATTTTGCGTAAATACTCCTCCATGAACATCGGTGCGGCGCTGTTTGTCAGCGACACCATTATCACGCTCGGCTCGTTTTTGTTCGGCATTAAAATCGGTCTTTTCGCCATCCTCGGCCTTTTGATGAAATCCCTTGTCGTCGATGGCGTGATCGAAAACATCAATCAGTGCAAGTGCTTTCAAATCATCACCGACGAGCCCGAAGCCATCGCCGACTTCATCAAATCCGTCATCTGCCGCAGCGCCACCATCATTGAGGCCAAAGGCGCCTATACCAATCAAAAAAAGTATCTTGTCATCGCCGTGATGAAACGTTATCAAGCAGTGCAGCTGCGGCGCTATATCAAAGC
>CAZTDA010000434.1:0-2349 GCA_964612155.1 uncultured Eubacteriales bacterium
AAACGGGAATATGGATTATCCTCCAGAATAAGGATGTTTTCGGCTAAGCAATATATGCCACCATCTTGGCGGCTTCGACCTCTGCAGCTTCACGGGTGTCACCCGCATCCATAAACTCCTCGACTTTGGCATTAAAAAGCTCTACCTGACGTTCGGGGCTGCGGTATGAGGAGATCACATTCAACTCGATGCCGTCGAGTTTTGCATCTTTAACCATCGCCTGCAGATAGGTTAACGCCCGCGCTTCGATTTTGCGGGTGGAGTTATATTCAACGATTTCGGGTTTATAGGTCTCAGGTAAAACATTGTTTTTATTCACCAAAACCAATGCCCAGTCAAACTCCGCATTGCGGGTATATGCGGGGAGTGCGGTATCGGAGGCCGCAGAAGGAACAATCGGGCTTTTGGCGGTACTTTGAGCCGCTATTTCGGGTGGGGTGCTTTCGAGTACGTCGGAAGCGGTTACAGAACTCGGAACCAGTATGGTATTGAGCCCCACGGTTTCCTGCGCCGAGGACAGTGCGGAAGAACTCGGAACCTTGATCGCACAGCCCGAACACAGAAGAATCGCACATATTAAAACAGTTAATTTTTTTTGATTTTCATACAAAAATGTTTTTGCCTTTCAAAACCTGAAAAATTGTGTCGCTTTGGCTTAAGATTTTTAAGAGGATTACCTCAAAAGCCTTACCCTTATTTAGTACCTCGTATCCCGTATTTTGCGGGAAATTCAAAAATTATTATACCACTTTCGGTCTGTTTGTCAACCGCCGAACAATTTGGAATAATTTCCATACAGGCGAAACGTCGCAAAAGAGATTGACAAAAACGCCTGCCTATCATATAATATTCCATGTCTGACGGGTGGTGATTGTGTTGACAAAGGGTCAGATGGAAGCAAAGATCAGCGAACTGATCAGCAAGTTTGAGATCGAATATATGGGGCGCGGGCCCAAGAACATCAAAACATATATTATTTCTGATATGATCATTGTGCGGCTGGCCGGGTTTTTGAGCCCTTCGGAACAAAAACTCACCGACAACCAGCAGGGCATTGATCTGTTAAAGCGGGTTCGATCGTCTTTATTTGAGAGTGGGCGAGGATATTTAGAGACATTGATAACGGATTTTATCGATGTAGCGATCGTCAGCACCCATTCGGATATCAGCACGAAGACCGGTGAAAAGATGATTGTGATCACCGTTGACAGAAATTTAGAAGAACTCTGTGCCAAAAAGTAATCCGGAAGACAACGCGAAGTAGTACCTATACTAAGTCGTAAGTAAGCCGATATACCGTCCGAGAGGCGGATATCGGTTTTTTTATTTTGAAAGGAAGATCCCGATGATTGAGTTATCAAAAAAGCTCCACCTGCCCGCTGATACACAGACCATTTTAAGCAAAGCCGATGGTGTGATATTCCCCAAGACCAGAGACGAATTAATACGTCTTGCGTTTGGCGGAGAAGATACCTGCTTCGAGGTAAAATATGATGTCGAGGGTATCGGAGAAGTTGTGGAAGCTACTGTCACAAGATGCAAAAACGGCGCAGTCGTTAATTATCTCGAAGATTATATGAGAAGGCGTGACCCCGACTGTCTGGTTGTCTCAGACGATGGTCCGTCCGATAAACCCAAATTTGCGGATATTTACAATACCCCGTTTGAACCACTGCGGAAAAAGACCTTTGAATGGCTGAGCAATCAAGAGTTGATTGTGTTTCCGTTTAAAGCGGGTGGATTTACATACGGCTATGACGCTGTTTTGATCGCACCGTCTAACGCGGGCTTTTTTGCGGCCGGTCTTGCTGATTTGCAGGGCTTTTTAAACATCGACCAAATCCCCGACAGCTTTAAACCGCGTGCCATCATTTATTTGGCTCCGCCGTTTCGGCACACGCACTTTGACGGCAAGCAGATTGTGGTACACAACCGCCTCGAAGAAGTTCACGAGGTGTATTCCTATAACCTGTATCCGGGTCCGAGCGCTAAAAAGGGCATTTACAGCGTTTTATTGAACATCGGCGAAAAAGAAAACTGGGTCACCGCGCACGCCTCGACAGTTAAAGTGATTACGCCCTATGACAATGAGATTGTCATTATGCACGAGGGTGCTTCGGGCGGCGGCAAGAGCGAGATGATCGAACAGATTCACAAGCAGCTGGACGGCAGAATATTGCTCGGCAAAAACACCGTCACGGGTGAAAAAAGTTATATTGAGCTGAATGAGACCTGTGAACTCCGCCCGGTCACGGATGATATGGCATTATGCCATCCCGACATGCAAAACGAGAGCAAAAAGCTCGTGGTGACGGATGCGGAATGCGGTTGGTTTTTACGGCTTGACAA
>CAZTDA010000435.1:0-2348 GCA_964612155.1 uncultured Eubacteriales bacterium
GAAGGCATTATCGACGGCTTTTTGTTCGCCGGAAATTTTCAATTCACCGCCGCGATTGATAATCACGACGCCAAATCCCGACTGAACGGCCTGCAGATTTCGATCCATTTCGCCGCAGAGCGTCGAAACACCCTCGTAATGGTCCATTGTAAAGACACGTTCGATGAAAAAAACCTCCCAACGACGTTTTCTGGGATTATTATATCATAATAATGGCTTTCATACAATGCTTGGGCGGTATTTTTTGCCTGACTGCAAAATAAAATGAACAGGGTGAACCGATATGAAGATGGGTGAAAAAACACAATTGATTACTTCTGCACTCAGCAGAGACAACATTCAAATCAGTGTCAGCGGCGGAACGGTAGCTTTGGTCGAGGGCTGCGTCGGCGTGCTCGAATACAGCCGTGAAGCCATTCGGCTTGCCACAGGAAAGAACTCCGTTCGCTTTTCGGGCGATGCGCTCAGCATCAGCAGCATGAATAAAAGCGCAGTGGTTGTCAGCGGAAAAATTGCAAATATTGAATTCTGCGGGGCTAAAAAATGTTGAATTTGCTTCGTTTTATTGTCGGATATGTGCAATTCTCCGTCAAAGGCGGATTTACGGAACGGTTCCTGTCGCTCTGCGCAAGCGCGGGTATAAAGCTATGGGGCTTTAAATACACGAACGAAGCCATCATTGTCTGCGCGCGTCGTTCCGCGTTTAAAAAGCTGCGAAAATACCGCCGAATGAGTCATGTTAAAATTAAAATCATCGCACGGCAAGGCCTTTGTGAAGTCATACGGCGGTATAAGCTGCGCGTGGGACTTGCGGTGGGCGCGGCGGTGTTTTTTGCGTTCTTTTTTGCGATGGCGCAGTTTATCTGGACCATCGACATCAGCGGAAACAGCCGTCTCACAAATGATGATGTGCTTTATACACTGGAACGCTGCGGCATCACATCCGGCATGAAGAAAAACGGCTTCGACCCAAACACAGCGGTCAGCCACTTGTATCTTCAAAATTCTGACATCGCATGGGTCGCATTGAACATAAAGGGAACGACGCTCTATGTTGAACTGCGCGAACGAATCTATCCGCCGGATATGCTGCCGCAGCAACGACCTTGCAATGTGATTTCCGCCTATACGGGGCAGGTGGTGCGCATGTATGTTTACGACGGAAAACCGACGGTGCGCACGGGGGATGCCGTAATCCCCGGTCAGCTGCTGGTCTCGGGCATTGTCGAAGATCGGGAAGGCGCGGTCCGCTATACCCACGCCAGAGCCAGCGTCATCGGAGCCGCGCGAATCGAAAAACAGGTTACCATCGGCTATTCACAGGTGAAAACCGTGAAATCGGAAGACGAAAAAGTCCGCTACGAATTCGGCGTTTTGGGCTTAAAAATTCCGTTGTATTTCTCAAAACCCGATTTATCCTACGACCGCAATGAATCCATCAAGCGGTTGACGATATTCGGCGCGGAATTTCCGATTTACATACGAAAAATCACCTTTCATGAGATGACAGTGAGCGAATATACGCTGACCGAGGAACAAGCGCTCGCTTATGCCATGACCGAATTGGCGCTGTACCAAACTTCTGACTTAGCCGGAGCCAAAATCACCGCGCGCGATATTCAAAAGACCGTCACGGATCAAGGCGTCACACTCTCGGTGGTCTATTCCTGCGAAATCGAGATGGCGGTGGAGCAGGAGATTAAGATCGAGCTTGAGTGAGCACCCGCCACGCAGTGATCAGCTTTTCAAGCGTCATAGAGGCATTCGCGGGGCTGGTCGAGGGCAGCCGGATGCTTTCGATGCCCGTTTTCGGATAGATCAGTTTTCGGTATAAATCGCTCGAAGCAGTTCCGTTGGTGAATATTTTTTGAATGTTACAGCGCTTTAAAATCAACCCGATGTCATTCGGTGTGACTTTGTCAATGCTGCTGTCGGACGAGCCCTCGATTTCACAGGAGGCAATCACATCCCACAGTGCAATTTTGTGTGAAAGCAAAAAGGCCTTTTTCTCCTCAATCGTGACCGGGGTTTCGCAGCAAAAAACAGCCGAAATCACCTTCCAGAAACGATTTTGCGGGTGTCCGTAAAAGAAACCCTGTTCCCGCGATTTGACCGAAGGAAAGCTGCCCAATATTAAAATTTTCGAGTTTTCGTCGTAAAGCGGCGGAATATTGTGAATCTGCGTCAAATCAATCACCTCATCGGAAGTATACACCACAAGGCCGAAAGGGAAAAGGGCTTGAATTATTTTCATGTAAATGCTATAATCGTGATGGTCATAGCAGAGATTTATTTCGGTTTATCGGAGGTGTACTGTGGGATTAAGTTTGCGTGATAAAAAGGGCTTC